>NZ_JBSGQV010000005.1:0-166631 GCF_053606025.1 Streptomyces sp. NPDC055254
GGTACTCCGGCGGCGGGACGGGGTCCGCGGCCGGGCGGTACTCCGGCGGCGGCAGGGAGTACGGCGGAGCCGTCCCGCCGTCGTCCGCGCGCGCCGGCGGTGTCTCCGCGCGGCGGGGTCCCGGCAGCAGCGGCTCCGGGGGCCGCGGCGGGGCCGTGCGGCCGGAGCGCGCCTCGGGGACCGGGGCAGGCCCCGGTTGCCCGGGGGCCGGGGCCGCCGGCCGGCCCGGCGCGCCGGGCGCCGGGTCGGTCACGACCACCGCCGCCGACCGGAAGCGGTTGTCCAGCGTGTCCCCCGGATCGGGCTCCGTTCCCGGGTCCGGGTCCTCGTAGAGCTTCTGCCACCAGTCGTCCGCGCCCCGCTGACTCATGCCCTCATTGTCGGCCTCCCGCCGGGGCCGAAAACGCGAAACGCGCGAAAAGGGTCCACCGGGCCGCCGCCCGGTGGACTCCTCCCGTACAACCCGTACGGACGGGCGGACGTCATACGCCCGTCCGCGACCGGCTGGGTGACCCGGGCGCCCTTCGCGCCCGTCGGTTCGACCTTCGAGGACACCGGCTCGCCGAAGGCTCCGGCGTGGTCCGGGCGCCACCGCGCCGCACGGCCTCGACCTCGGCTTCGGTCCAGCTCGCCGTCGTAGAAGTACGAGCTTCGCCGCCGTCAACGCGCCCGGCGCGCAGCCCGCGTGCCCGCTGACGCCCAGCCCGATGCGCCGGCCGTCCGCCGCCGCGACGGTCTTCGTCCCGTCCAGCGGGGCCGCGTACCTCGGGAAGAGGACCGGCAGGCCCCGCGAGTACGCCGACGCGTCGAGCTTCGAGGCGACGCCCACGGCGTACTGACCGACGTGGACCGCTGCCGGACGCGCGACGGCGGGCCGAACTTCTCGATGTGCTGGGTAAGTTCGTACCGGGTCTCGCCGGCCGGGACATCGAAGACGGGCGCCGTCGCCTCCCACGGCGGCCGGGCCGATCGGGTCGCCACGCCGTTCCGCGGCCAGCGCGTCCTCGCGGCCGGGGTCGCGCGGGAGAGCACGGGGTCGACCGGTCCCGCCGCGAGCGCCTGACGGCGTTCTCGGAGTAGACGTACAGGTCTTGCCGGGCCGGCGGGTCCGCACCAGCGGCCGTGAGCCAACCGCGCGCGGCATGGCCGTGTCGGCGGGGTGGCCGGCCGCTTCCCTCCCGGCGAGGGGTCTGCCGGTGGGCGCTCCGCCACTCGGCTGTGCCGTGGACGAGCCCACGGCGGCGACGGCCGGGACGGCCGCGGTGGCCCCTCGTACCGCCGTACGCGATACGCGATATCGGGCACGTCGCTCTGCCCAGGTGAATTCCGGCCAACTGCCGCATCGCGCGGCAAAGCTGCCGTACAAGTGGCCTTCGGCCGACGGATGTCGGTGCTGAGGTGGCGCCACCTGTACAGAGAGGCGGGGGGTGCGGCGATGATGGCCGCGGCGGGTTCCGCCGTGGCCGCTTCCCGCCGGGCGCGGTGCTGAGAGGCAGGTGGAGGGGTGGACGGGTTGCTGGGTGCGATAGGCCTGGACGAGGGTCAGGAGTCGGCGTACCGGACGCTGGTGGCGTTGGGCGCGGCGGAGGTGCCCGACCTCGCGCACCGGCTGACCCTGCCGGTGCCGCAGACCGAACGGGCCCTGCGCCACCTGGAGCGGCACGGCCTGGCTGCGCGGTCCTCGGCCCGCCCGGGCCGGTGGGTGGCGGCCCCGCCGGGGGTGGCGCTGGGCGCCCTCCTCACCCGCCAGCGGCACGAGTTGGAGCAGGCGGAGCGGGCGGCGGCGCTGCTGGCGCAGGAGTACCGGGCGGAAGCCTCCGAGCCGGCCGTGCACGACCTCGTGGAGGTGGTGCAGGGCGCCGGCGCCGTCGCGCACCGCTTCCACCAACTCCAGCTGGGCGCCGCCAAGGAGGTGTGCGCGCTGGTCAGCGGCCGGCCGCAGGTGGTGCCGGGCACCGACAACGAGGCGGAGGACCGGGCCGCCGGGCGCGGGGTCGAGTACCGGGTGGTGATCGAACGGGACGTACTGACCCTGCCGAGCGGCATCCGGGAGGCGTCGACGGCACTGGCGCGGGGCGAGCGGGTGCGGGTGACGGGCCAGGTCCCGTCGAAGCTGGTCATCGCGGACCGGACGCTGGCGATGGTGCCGCTGACCTCGCGCGGCGCGGAGCCGGCGGCGCTGGTGGTGCACGCGTCGGGCCTGCTGGAATCCCTGCTGGGGCTGTTCGAGGCGGTGTGGCGGGAATCGCTGCCGCTGCGGCTGGGCGCGGCCGGCACGGCGGAGGAGTCCGGGGGCACCCCCGACGCGACGGACCTGGAGATCCTCTCGCTGCTGCTGGCGGGCATGACGGACACGAGCGTGGCCAAGCACCTGGAGCTGGGCCTGCGGACGGTGCAGCGGCGGGTGAAGGGCCTGATGGAGCTGTCCGGAGTCACGACGCGGCTCCAGCTGGGCTGGCACGCGTACGAACGGGGCTGGGTGGCCCGATAGCCCCAGGTCGGTCACGCTGAGCAGATGGATCTGCCTCAGCTGCTCCTGGTGGGGCTGGTGCTCCTGCTCGGCGCGCTCGGGGTGATGGTCCCGGGCGTACCGGGGACCTGGCTGGTGTGGGCGGGGCTGCTGTGGTGGGCGCTGCACGAGCGGTCGTCGCTGTCCTGGAGCCTGTTGGTCGCGGCGACGGCCCTGCTGCTGGTGGTGCAGGTGGTGAAGTGGCTCCTCCCGCCGCGCCGGCCGCGGGGGGTGGGGGTGACCCCGAGGACAGCGGTGTTCGCGGGCGCGGGGGCCCTGCTCGGCTTCGTACTGGTCCCGGTCCTCGGCGCGGTCCCGGGCTTCGTGGGCGGCATCTACCTGTGTGAACGGCTCCGGCTGGGCGGCCACGGCGATGCGTGGTCGTCGGTGCGCGCGATGATGCGGGCGGTGGGGACGAGCGTGCTGGTGGAACTCTTCGCGTGCCTGCTGCTCCTGGCGGCCTGGCTGACCGCGGTCCTGACGGAGAGCTGACCACACGCCCGCTGCCCCCGGCGGCGGCGGGGTCGTGACACCCGCCGGGCTGTCAAGCCCCGACTTTCCGGGCCGTGACGCGGGGCACCCGTCCGGGGCGCAATGGAGTTCCGCCCGCCGGCCGCACCGGCCCCGCGCGGCACGACCCCCGCCCCTCCCCGCGAAGGCCTCCCATGACCGTCACCAGGACCCGCCGCCTCGTCCTCCGCCTGATCACGACCGCCTCGACCGCCGTGGGCGTGTCCCTGTCCTCCTCCGGGAGGACCTGGAAGTCCAGCGGCCTCCCGCCGCAGCCGGTTGCCGGCCCGGGCCCCCAGTGCGGGAACCTGGACACGGGCCGGGGCGAGGTGGGGTGTTGTCCGGGACGCAGAACTGATGTGTGGGCGCCAACGCCCTCGCACAGAACAACCGCCCGCAGGCGCCATGAATCATGAGTCCGGACAACACCCCCACCCCGACCCCCCGCACTCCGGCCAGAAACCCCCGCCCCGCAAGGGGAGCGGCCCCGCAGGGGCACGGCCGCGCCCGACAGGCACGGCCGCGCGGCAGCCGGCGCCGCCCGGGCGCGCCTCGGGCGGCGCCGGCCCCCCGGGCGGGTCAGGCTCGGCCGCGGCGCTTGGCCTCGTAGTTCGCTCGGCCCTCCGCCATCCGGAGGCGCCCCTCGCGGCGGATCTCCGAACGGAGCCGCGCGTCCGTCTTGGCCACGATCCGCTGGTTCTCCCGCAGCAGCTTCCGGTAGCTGTCCAGGCGCCGCTCGGCCAACTCCCCCGCGTCCACGGCGGCCAGCACCGCGCACCCCGGTTCCGCCTCGTGCGCGCAGTCGTGGAAGCGGCAGCGGCCGGCGTAGTCCTCGATCTCCGAGAACACCTGGCCGACCCCGACCTCCGCGTCCCACAGGCCGACGCCCCTCAGGCCCGGGGTGTCGATCAGGACGCCGCCGCCCGGCAGCACGAGGAGGTTGCGGGTCGTCGTCGTGTGGCGGCCCTTGCCGTCGACCTCGCGGGCTGCCTGGACCTCCATCACGTCCTCCCCGAGCAACGCGTTGGCCAGCGTGGACTTGCCCGCGCCGGAGACGCCGAGCAGCACACTCGTGCCGCCCCCGACGACGGCGGCGAGGACGTCCATGCCCGCCCCCGTGCGGGAGGACACGGTGAGCACCTGGACGCCCGGTGCCGCGGTCTCCACGTCCTGTACGAGGTAGCCGAGGGAGACCGGGTCCGGGACCAGGTCCGCCTTGGTCAGGACCACCAGCGGCTGCGCGCCCGACTCCCACGCCAGCGCCAGGAAGCGCTCGATGCGCCCCAGGTCCGGTTCGATCGCGAGGGAGACGGCGATGATCGCGTGGTCGACGTTCGCGGCGAGGATCTGCCCCTCGGACCGCTTCGAGGAGGTGGACCGTACGAAGGCGGTCCGGCGCGGCAGGTACGCCTTCACGTAGCGCGGGGTTCCGGCCGCCTCGACGGCGGCCCAGTCGCCGGTGCAGATCACCCGGAGCGGGTCGTGCGGGGTGACGAACGCGGTGTCGGCGCGGACGATGCCGTCCGCCGTCATGACGTCGCACTGGCCCCGGTCGACCCGTACGACCCGACCGGGCAGCAGCCCCTGCTCGGCGTAGGGGGCGAACTCGGCCTGCCATGCGTCGTCCCAGCCGAAGGGGGCGAGGGACTGGACGGACGGGGAAGAGCTGGAGGTGGAGGAAGAAGAAACGGAGAGAGACAAGGGGAACCCTTCACAGGGCGGCCCCGGCAGCGCGCGCTCGCTGGGCGGCGGGCGGAAAAGTGTGAGGTCAGCCGGAGACCACGGAAGTGACATCGATGGACTTCTGAGTGCGGGCAGCGCCCTGCGCGACGACAGTCATCAACGAACTCACCTCCGGGTCATGCACGTGCCGAAGTCCCCGCCGATCGGCGGGAACACCAACACCGTAACAAGCACGCAAAGGGCGGGGCCACCTGTTTTACGGACCCGGCTGCCGGTCGGGCCCGGACGGCCGCCCCACGCGCACCCACCGGCCCCGGCGGGGCTCGACCAGGGCGCTCGGGCGGGTACTTGGCCCCGACGCCGGGTCCGAGCCCAGGCGGCGCCGACGGTATGCGGGCCGGCGGCGGCGTGTCCGAAACGTTCAAGACGGGCGGACGGCGGCGTGGCTAGCCTGCCGGTATGACTCCACGACTCGACATGATCGGCATGGTCGTCTCCGACATGGCCGCCTCGCTCGCCTTCTACCGCCGCCTCGGGCTGGACGTACCGGCCGGCTCCGAGGAGCAGCCGCACGTGGAGGCCGTGCTTCCCGGTGGGCTGCGGATCGCCTGGGACACGGAGGAGGTCATCCGCTCCTTCGATCCCGGCTGGACCCCGCCGGTCGGCGAGGGCCGGCGCGACCTGGCCTTCCTGTGCGACTCACCTGCCGAGGTGGACGCGCTGTACGCCGAGTTGACGGCCGCCGGACACCCCGGCCACCTGAAGCCCTGGGACGCCTTCTGGGGGCAGCGCTACGCCGTGGTCCTGGACCCGGACGGCTGCGGAGTCTCCCTGTTCGCCCCGTCGGAAGCCCCGTCGGAAGCCCCGTCCGAGCCCCCGTCCGGACCCCCGTCCGGCCCCCTGGTGTAGGCGCTCAGCGTGGTCCCCGCCAGGGCCCGTACCTCCCGGGCGAGGTGCGCCTGATCGGCGTAGCCGGCGACGGCGGCGACCTCCGCGTACGGCAGGCCCGCCCGGGCCAGCGCCAGCGCCCGCCGCAGCCGCAGGATGCGGCCGAGGGTCCGCGGGCCGTACCCGAACGCGTCGAGCGAGCGCCGGTGCAGCCCGCGCGGTCCCAGCCCCACGGCCCGCGCGATGTCCGCGACGGCCGAGCCGGCCCGCAGTCGGGCCACGACCTCGGCGGCCAGCGGGTCGGGCGGCGCGCTCCCGGCGGCGCGGCGCGCGACCAGCGCCTCCGGCGCCGTACGGGGGTCCTCGCACCCCGCCGCCAGCCCCGCCCCGCCGGCCAGTCGGCGCACCTCCCGGGCGGGCCACAGCTCGGTCAGCTCCACCCGCCCGTCCCGCACCGCGTGCGCGGGTACGCCGAGCAGCGCGGGCGCGGTACCGGGCGCGAGCCGGATGCCGGCGAAGGCGCCGCCCGCGACCTCCCCGGCGGGATGCGGACGCGTGTCCGGCCCCGCCACCAGCAGCCGCCCGTCGACCCACAGCAGGTCCATGCACCCGTCGGGCAGCACCGTCCCGCCGCCCCCGTCGGCCCGCCACAGCACGGCCCCGGGTACGGCCGCCGACGGTGCTTCCTCGTACACCCCTCCAGGCTAGTGCCGGGCCGGAAAGTGTTGCCGGGTCGCGGCGTCCGGTGCGGTGCGTCGCACGGCGGAGGGCCGCGCGGCGGCGTCTCTTTCGGAGCAGGCCCGGCGCGCCTCGGCGGGGCGGGGGGCGGTCGGGGCAGGATCGGTGGGCGGCGGCGCGGACACGGGCCGCACGCGCTGCCCCTGCTCCGTGAAGAGGCCCGGACGTGAGACCGCTCGACGACCACCCGCCGGAGCCCGGCACCCCCGCGACGCCCGTTCCCGACACCGGGGCGGCGCCATGAGCGGCGACGGCGACGGCGCGCCCGCCGGCCGGTACGGCGAGGCGGTGTTCCGGCCCGAGCAGGCCGGCGAGGACGAACGCATCGACCTGGGCGCACTCACGTACGACGCCGTCACCCTGGCGCGGCTGCGAGAGCTCGGGGCGGGCCCCGGCTGGCGCTGCCTGGACGTGGGGGCGGGAACGGGCACCGTCGCCCGCCTCCTCCTGGACGCGGCCGGCGTCGCGGAGGTCCTCGCCGTCGACCGCGACACGCGATTCCTCCGGGAGCACCCGGCACCCGGGCTCACGGCCCTGGAGGCGGACATCACCGATCCGGAGTTCATGCCCGGCCGGTTCCGGCTGGTCCATGCCCGGTTCGTCCTGATGCACCTGCGCGACCGGCAGCGGATGATCGGCAAGCTCGCCTCCCTGGTGGCCCCCGGCGGCGTGCTGGTGCTCAGCGACGCCGTCGACCTGACCACCCCCGCGGCGCCGACCACCGCCTACCACCGGGCGATGCGGGCCATGTGGCAAGGGCTCGGGGACACGCTGGGGACCGACGTCTCGGGGGTACCGGACTACCCGCGCCGGCTCCAGGAGGCCGGCCTCACGTCCGTGGGCGCCGAGATCCACGTCCCCCCGCTGCTGCCGGGCAGCCCCATCAGCCGTTTCTGGGCCGGTACGTGGGACCGCGCACGGGAGGCGATGACGGCCACCGGGCTGGTCGACGACGCGACGGTCGACGCGGCGATCCGCTACCTTCACTCGCCGGACTGCGCGGCGCTCTCCCCCGGCATGCTCACGGCCTGGGGCGTGCGGAGCCCCCGGTGATCGGCGGCGGGGGCCTTCCCGGCGCTCCTCCCGGGGCCCCTCCGGCCGCCCCTCCCGCCGCCCGTCAGTGCTTGCGCAGCCGCGCCGAGTAGTCCTCCGGCGGCAGGAACTTCGACCAGCGCTCGGGGAACTCCGACGGCATCCCCTCGTCGTCGTCGTCCTCCGACTCCCCCTCCGCCATCGCCCGCCAGGCCGCGGCCCGAGCGATCAACTGCGCGGCCTCCAGCTCGCGCGCCCGCTCGTTGGCCTCGCGCGCCGCCGCCGTGGCCACCGAGGGCCAGACCCGGTCGATGGCGGCGTTCACGGCCGCGCCGACCAGCACGGCGAAGGCCGAGATGCCGATCCACAGCAGTACCGCCACCGGCGCCGCCAGTGATCCGTAGATCGTCGGGCCCTCGACGGTGTTCGTCAGGTAGATGCGCAGCAGGAACGAGCCCACCACCCACATGGCCAGGGCCACCAGCGCGCCCGGCACGTCCTCGATCCACGGCGAGCGCACCGGGACGGACACGTGGTAGAGCGTGGTCAGGAAGGCGATGGACAGCAGCGTGACGGTCGGCCAGTACAGGACCGCGATCACTTCCGTGCCCCACGGCACCAGCCGTACCACCGCGTCCGGTCCGACCACCATCAGCGGCAGCACGATCGCGCCGATCAGCAGCGCGATCAGGTAGAGCAGGAAGGCCAGCAGGCGGGTCTTGACGATCCCGCGCTGCCCGTCGAGCCCGTACATCACCGTGATCGTGTCGATGAAGACGTTCACCGCGCGCGAGCCCGACCACAGGGCGATGGCGAAGCCGATCGAGATCAGGTCGGGGCGGCCGCGCCCGGTGACGTCGTCCAGGAGGGGCCTGGCGATGTCGTTGACGCCGCTTTCGGACAGGACCGTGCCCACGGCGCCCAGGACGTTCTCCTCGATGCTGGCCACGGTGTGGGTGTCGGTCCAGCCGTCCACGTAGCCGAGCAGGCCCAGCAGGCCGAGGAAGAGCGGGGGCAGCGAGAGCAGGGTGAAGAAGGCCGCTTCGGCGGCGAGTCCGAGGATGCGGTACTCGATGCACGAGTTGACGGTGTCTTTCAGCAGCAGCCAGGTCATCTTCCGCTTGGAGACGTTGCGGTAGAGGGCGCGGGCCCGGTGGAGCCGTCCCGGGAGCCGCTCGGGTGTTTCTTTTGCTGGCTGCACGTCCTTACGGTATCCGCATGGCAGCCACCACCCACACAGTCAGCAACCAGGCCCCGCCCCTGGTGGGCCACGACGTCTACGGAAGCGACCGGGTCCTCACCGAGGGCGTGGAGCGGCACCTCGCCGCCGCGGAACCCGCACTGCTCGGCGAGGTAAGGGAGGAACTCACCGGAATCGGGCGCGCGGCGGGCTCGGCGCAGGCCCAGGAGTGGGGTGCGCAGGCGAACGAGAACCCGCCGAAGCTGCGCACGCACGACCGGTACGGGAACCGGATCGACGAGGTCGACTTCCACCCGTCCTGGCACCGGCTGCTGGGGCACGCGGTGACCTCCGGGCTGACGGACGCCTGGGGCCGGCCGGCGGGGCACCTGCGCCGCGCCGCCGGGTTCTTCGTCTGGTCGCAGGCCGAGGCGGGGCACGGGTGCCCGGTCTCGATGACGCATGCCGCCGTACCGGCGCTGCGGACCGATCCGGTGCTGGCGGCCGAATGGGAGCCCCGGCTTACCTCGCACGTGTACGACGAGGGGCTGCGGCCGGCCTCGCGGAAGGCCGGGGTGCTCTTCGGCATGGGGATGACGGAGAAGCAGGGGGGCAGCGACGTACGGGCGAACACGACGGCCGCCGTGCCGCTGGACGCCTCCGGGGAGTACCTGCTGACCGGGCACAAGTGGTTCTGCTCGGCGCCGATGTGCGACGGCTTCCTGGTGCTGGCCCAGGCGCCGGGCGGGCTGACCTGCTTCCTGGTGCCGCGGGTGCTGCCGGACGGCACGCGCAACGTCTTCGCCATCCAGCGGTTGAAGGACAAGCTGGGGAACCGGTCGAACGCGTCGAGCGAGGTGGAGTTCGACCGGACCTGGGCGCGGCGGGTGGGCGAGGAGGGCCGGGGGGTGCGGACCATCATCGAGATGGTCGCGGCGACCCGGTTGGACTGCGTGATCGGCTCGGCCTCACTGATGCGCCAGGCGCTGACCCAGGCGGTGCACCACGCGGAGCACCGCTCTGCTTTCGGATCACCGCTCATCGACCAGCCGCTGATGCGCAACGTCCTCGCCGACCTCGCCCTGGAGTCGGAGGCCGCCACCACGTTGACCCTGCGCCTGGCGGCCGCCTACGACGCGGGCACCGAGCAGGAGAAGGCCTTCCTGCGCCTGGCGGTGCCCGCGGCCAAGTACTGGGTGACCAAGCGCTGTACGCCGATGGTCGCGGAGGCCCTGGAGTGCCTGGGCGGCAACGGCTACGTCGAGGAGTCCGGGCTGCCGCGGCTGCTGCGCGAATCCCCGCTGAACTCCATCTGGGAGGGTTCGGGCAACGTCCAGGCCCTGGACGTGCTGCGGGCGCTCCAGCGGGAGCCGCAGGCCCTCGGCGCCTTCCTGGAGGAGATCGGCCTGGCCCGGGGCGCCGACCACCGGTTGGACGCGGCCGTGAAGAACCTGCTCACGGACCTCGCGGACCTGGAGGGCGTCGAGGCCCGGGCCCGCCGCGTCGTGGAGCGGATGGCACTGGTGCTCCAGGGGTCACTTCTGGTGCGCTGGGCGCCGCCGGAGGTGGCGGACGCGTTCTGCGCCTCGCGGCTGGGCGGGGACTGGGGGGCGGCCTTCGGCACGCTGCCGCACAGCCTGAACCTGGGCGCGGTGGTGGAACGGGCTCGGATCACGGGCACGAGCCCGGTCCCCGAAACGCCCCGCGCCGGGATCCGGACGCGTTGACCGGGACCAGGGGTGGCACCGCGCCGACTCGGCACCACCCCTGACCCGAGAAGCCCCGAGGAGGAGCTGTCGCGCCGCTGGGCGGCGTCCGCACAGTTTCGGTCGCCCGACCGGGACTTGGCGAGAGTTGCATACCGTTGCAACCTTGAGTCGGCGGTCGCCCGCCGGGGGCGCCGCCGGGACGCGGCACCTCCGGACCACCCGGGCGGCCTGCGCAGTACGTCCTGTTCGCACGGGGAGGTTCCGGTGGCCCACACCGCAGGCAGCACGGTCGACGTGGCACGCATCTCGGCCATGGACGCGCGGGACGCCGCCCGTCTGCTCAAGGGGGTACGGGCCGCGGCGCTGGCCGGGGACCGCCCGCCGGCGGCGCCGCGACCGGAGATCGCCGAGTCCTGGCGGCGCATGCTCGCCGGCGGGGTGCACCCGGACCGGGACGCGCGCTCGCGCATGCTGTCGGCGGCGGAGACCGAGGAGCGGCGGCACGTCTCGCCGCTGCGGGAGGTCCTGCCGGTCCTGCGGGAGGGTCTGCTGCCCTCGCTGGACGAGGCGCTGCACATCATGGTCGTCGCCGACGCGGACGGCCGGCTGCTGTGGCGGGAGGGCCACAGCTCCATCCTGCGCAAGGCGGACCGGCTGGGGTTCGCGGTGGGGGCGGACTGGGACGAGGCCGTGGTGGGGACGAACGGGGTGGGCACCGCCCTGGTGACGCGGCGGCCGGTGCAGGTGTTCTCGGCGGAGCACTTCGTCTCCAGCCACCACGACTGGACGTGCGCGGGGGCGCCCGTACGGGACCCGCGGGACGGGCGGCTGCTGGGCGTGCTCGACGTGAGCGGGCCGCTGGCCACGATGCACCCGGCGACGCTGGCGTGGGTGAGTTCGGTGGCCCGGCTCGCGGAGCGGGAGCTGCGGATCCGGCACCTGGAGTCGCTGGAGCGGCTGCGGACCTTCGCCGCCCCGCTGCTGGCCCGGCTGGCGGGGCGGGCGCTGGCGGTGGACGGGGACGGCTGGGCGGCGGCGGTCACGGGCATGGCGCCGGTCGACCGCATCCCGCTCCCGAAGGGCTTCGGGCCGGGGCCGGTGTGGGTGCCGCAGCTCGGCCACTGCGTGGTGGAGCCGCTGCCGGGCGGCTGGCTGCTGCGGGTCGCGGAGCAGCGTACGGGCGCGGACGGGGGCGGAGCGGAGGGTGCGGGCGGGGGCCCTGCGGGCACCGGCCGGCGTACCGGCGCGACGGCGACCCGGCTCGTACTGGACCTCAGCCGTCCCGGCGCCTGGTCGGCGACGGTCTACGGGGCCGCCGGGAGCTGGTCGCAGGTGCTGAGCCCGCGCCACGCGGAGCTGCTGTTCCTGCTCGCGGACAGCGCGCGGGGCCGCTCGGCGGCGGAGCTGGCGGGGGAGCTGTTCGGGGATCCGACGCGGACGGTGACGGTGCGGGCGGAGTTGTCCCGGGTACGGCGCTACCTGGCGGGCGTCCTGTCGCACCGGCCGTACCGCTTCGCGCAGGACATGGAGGTGGAGTTGATCCGCCCCGAGGACCCGGCGTCGCTGCTCCCCCACTCCACGGCCCCGTCGGTGGTCCGGGCCCGCGCGCGCGGCGCCGGCGCGGGGACCGGCGGACTGGGCCGGACGGGTACGGGCATGATTCCCTGACCTGCATGAGCACCATCACTGTCACCACTTGGTCCCTGGAAATGACGTCGCCGTCGGACCTCGTCGAGGCGGCCCCGGCGGGCCCCGGCGTCACCGTCGTCCGCGCGGAGGTCCCCTCGCCCGAGTTCAGCCGCTTCCTCTACGCCTCGGTGGGCGGGGACATCCACTGGACGGACCGGCTGTCGCTGACCCGCGCGCAGTGGGTGGAGCAGCTGGCCCGGCCGGGAGTGGAGACCTGGGTGGCGTACGACCGGGGGACACCGGCGGGATACGTCGAGCTCGATCCGCAGGACGACGGTGTGGTGGAGATCATGTACTTCGGTCTGCTGCCGGACTTCCGGGGCCGCCGGACGGGCGGGCACCTGTTGTCGGTGGGCGTCGCCCGCGCGTGGGACCTGGCGTCGCGCTGGCCGGATCGCGAGCCGACGCGCCGCGTCTGGCTCCACACCTGCAGCCAGGACGGCCCGACGGCCATGGACAACTACCTGCGGCGGGGCTTCAAGCTGTTCAGGACGGAGACGGAGCCGAAGGAGGAGGCCCCGACCCCGGGCCCCTGGCCCGGCGCGTAGCCCTCGGACGGGCCGCGGAGGCGCGCACGTCCCCGCTGGGGCTCCGGGCGGCCGAAAAGCAGCGCTCGGCCGTGGACACGGGCGGCGCGGGGGGGTTCCGGACGGGGATCGGCGGCGGCGGGAGCCGGGCCGCGCCGGGGCCGCGCCGGGGCGGCGGAACCTCCCCGCAGCGTGACCCCGGTCACGTCATCTCGCGATTCGGGACGACTTCGTCCGCATCGTGGACAGTAGTGGACTCCTCCAATCGGCACATGACACGCTTCCGCCATGAATGGAGCTGGAATTGCCTTGGTGAGTCGGCGGCACGTCGACCTCGGCCGCATGTCCAGCGCCATCTGTCCGGCGCGCTGACGGAACCAGCACCCGCCGCACATCGCCGCAGTCCCCGCCGCCGCGGACGCGTCGATCACCCGCTCGCTCCCTGTAGGCCGAATACCGCCCTGCCCGCCGGCAATCCCGGACACGGCGCGGTGACCAGCCACACCCGCTCAGCGTCGCCGACGCGGCAGGGGCGCGCCGCCACTCCCCCTGCCCCTGCGTCGAGCCGCCGAAGAAGGACGTACCGCCATGGCCGCCACCCCCGAAACGCCCGCAGCCGCGCCCGCAGCCGCCGCGCGCCGCAAGACCGGCCGTCACCGCGGTGAGGGCCAGTGGGCCGTCGGACACCACACGCCCCTCAACGGCAACGAGCAGTTCAAGAAGGACGACGACGGTCTCAACGTGCGGACACGCATCGAGACGATCTACTCCAAGGCGGGCTTCGACTCGATCGACCCCAACGACCTCCGCGGCCGGATGCGCTGGTGGGGCCTGTACACCCAGCGCAAGCCCGGGATCGACGGCGGCAAGACCGCGATCCTGGAGCCGGAGGAGCTGGACGACAAGTACTTCATGCTGCGCGTGCGCATCGACGGCGGCCGGCTGACCACCGACCAGCTGCGCGTCATCGGCGAGATCTCCGAGGAGTTCGCCCGCGGCACGGCGGACCTCACGGACCGCCAGAACGTGCAGTACCACTGGATCCGGATCGAGGACGTCCCGGAGATCTGGCGCCGCCTGGAGGCGGTGGGCCTGTCCACCACCGAGGCCTGCGGTGACACGCCCCGCGTCATCCTCGGTTCGCCGGTCGCCGGCATCGCGCGGGACGAGATCATCGACGGCACGCCCGCCATCGACGAGATCTACCGCCGCATCGTGGGCAACCCGGACTTCTCCAACCTGCCCCGCAAGTTCAAGTCCGCGGTCTCCGGCTCACCGCTGCTCGACGTGGCGCACGAGATCAACGACATCGCCTTCGTCGGCGTGCACCACCCCGAGCACGGTCCCGGCTTCGACGTCTGGGTCGGCGGCGGGCTGTCCACCAACCCCAAGCTCGGCGTCCGCCTCGGCACCTGGGTCTCGCTCGACGAGGTCCCGGACGTCTACGAGGGCGTCATCTCGATCTTCCGCGACTACGGCTACCGCCGCCTGCGCACCCGCGCCCGGCTGAAGTTCCTGGTCGCCGACTGGGGCCCGGCCAAGTTCCGCCAGGTCCTGGAGGACGAGTACCTCCGGCGCAAGCTGACGGACGGCCCCGCCCCCGAGCAGCCCAGCGGCCAGTGGCGCGACCACGTCGGCGTCCACCAGCAGCAGGACGGCCGCTTCTACGTCGGCTTCGCCCCGCGCGTCGGCCGCGTCGACGGCGCCACCCTCACCAAGATCGCGGATGTCGCCGAGCAGCACGGCTCCACCCGCCTGCGCACCACCGCCGAGCAGAAGATGATCGTGCTCGACATCGACGCGGACAAGGTCGACTCGGTCGTCGCGGCCCTGGAGGCACTGGACCTGCGGGTCCAGCCGTCCCCGTTCCGCCGCGGCACGATGGCCTGCACCGGCATCGAGTTCTGCAAGCTGGCCATCGTCGAGACCAAGGCGCGCGGCGCCTCGCTGATCGACGAGCTGGAACGCCGCCTGCCGGACTTCGCCGAGCCGCTCACCATCAACATCAACGGCTGCCCGAACGCCTGCGCCCGTATCCAGGTGGCGGACATCGGTCTCAAGGGGCAGCTGGTCCTGGACGACCTGGGCAACCAGGTGGAGGGCTACCAGGTCCACCTCGGCGGCGCCCTCGGCCTGGAGGCCGGCTTCGGCCGCAAGGTCCGCGGCCTCAAGGTCACCTCGGCCGGTCTGCCGGACTACGTCGAGCGGGTCGTCACCCGCTTCCAGGAGCAGCGCGAGGACGGCGAGCGCTTCGCCTCCTGGGTGACCCGCGCCAGTGACGAGGCGCTGTCATGAGCGAGCGCGCCGCCCCGTTCTACTGCCCGTACTGCGGCGACGAGGACCTGTTCCCCCACGAGCAGGGCCACGGCGCCTGGGAATGCAGGGCCTGCAACCGGGCCTTCCAGCTGAAGTACCTCGGGCTGCTGGCCCGAGGAGTCCGGTCCGACACCGCTGGAGGGGACGCGATATGACGACCATTCAGGACACGGGGACGGAAACGGCCGACCTGAGGGAACTGGCCGAGCGCGCGGGCCGGGACCTGGAGGACGCCTCCCCCCTGGACATCCTGCGCTGGGCGGCCGACACCTTCGGCAAGAAGTTCGCCGTGACCTCCTCGATGGAGGACGCGGTCGTCGCCCACCTCGCGTCCCGGGTCCTCCCGGGCGTGGACGTGGTCTTCCTCGACACGGGCTACCACTTCGAGGAGACCATCGGCACGCGTGACGCCGTCGAGGCGGTGATGGACGTCAACGTCATCACCCTCACGCCGCGTCGCAGCGTCGCCGAGCAGGACGCGGAGCACGGTCCGAAGCTGCACGACCGCGACCCGGACCTGTGCTGCGCGCTGCGCAAGGTGCAGCCGCTCGAAGAGGGCCTGACCGCGTACGACGCCTGGGCCACGGGCCTGCGCCGCGACGAGTCCCCGACCCGGGCGAACACCCCGGTGGTCGGCTGGGACGAGAAGCGGCGGAAGGTCAAGGTCTCGCCGATCGCGCGCTGGACCCAGGACGACGTGGACGCCTACGTCGCCGAGCACGGCGTACTCACCAACCCGCTGCTGATGGACGGCTACGCCTCCGTCGGCTGCGCCCCCTGCACCCGCCGCGTGGCGCAGGGCGAGGACGCGCGGGCGGGCCGCTGGGCCGGGCGCGGCAAGACCGAGTGCGGACTCCACGGCTGATGGCACGGCTGATGACGGACAGCAAAGAACTGACGGAGAACCAGATGAGCGTGAGCGACCAGGGCGCCACCGTGTGGCTGACCGGGCTGCCGAGCGCGGGCAAGACCACCATCGCCTACGCGCTGGCCGAGCGGCTGCGCGCCGAGGGCCACCGCGTGGAGGTGCTCGACGGCGACGAGATCCGCGAGTTCCTCTCCGCCGGCCTCGGATTCAGCCGCGAGGACCGGCACACCAATGTGCAGCGGATCGGCTTCGTGGCCGAACTCCTCGCGAGCAACGGCGTCAAGGCGCTGGTACCGGTGATCGCGCCGTTCGCGGACAGCCGTGAGGCCGTGCGCAAGCGGCACGCCGCCGAGGGCACCGCGTACCTGGAGGTCCACGTGGCCACTCCGGTCGAGGTGTGCTCGGAGCGTGACGTGAAGGGCCTGTACGCCAAGCAGGCGGCGGGCGAGATCACCGGTCTGACCGGGGTCGACGACCCGTACGAGGCACCGGAGTCCCCGGACCTCCGCATCGAGTCGCACACGCAGTCCGTGCAGGAGTCGGCCTCGGCCCTGCACGCGCTGCTCACCGAGAGGGGTCTGGCATGACCACCGTCGCTCACCTGCACGGCGGCACGGACGCTCCGTACGCGCTGTCGCACCTGGACGCCCTCGAATCCGAGGCCGTGCACATCTTCCGCGAGGTGGCGGGCGAGTTCGAGAAGCCGGTGATCCTCTTCTCCGGCGGCAAGGACTCCATCGTCATGCTGCACCTGGCGCTGAAGGCGTTCGCGCCGGCGCCGGTGCCCTTCACGCTGCTGCACGTCGATACGGGGCACAACTTCCCCGAGGTGCTGGAGTACCGCGACCGCACGGTCGAGGAGCACGGACTGCGGCTGCACGTGGCGTCCGTCCAGGACTACATCGACGCGGGCAAGCTGCGCGAGCGTCCGGACGGCACCCGCAACCCGCTGCAGACCGTCCCGTTGACCGAGGCGATCCAGAGCCACCGGTTCGACGCGGTCTTCGGCGGGGGCCGGCGTGACGAGGAGAAGGCCCGTGCCAAGGAGCGGGTGTTCAGCCTCCGCGACGAGTTCTCGCAGTGGGACCCGCGTCGCCAGCGCCCCGAGCTGTGGCAGCTGTACAACGGCCGGCACGCCCCCGGCGAGCACGTCCGGGTCTTCCCGCTCTCGAACTGGACCGAGCTGGACGTCTGGCAGTACATCGCCCGCGAGGGCATCGAGCTGCCGGAGATCTACTTCGCCCACGAGCGCGAGGTCTTCCAGCGCAACGGCATGTGGCTGACGGCCGGCGAGTGGGGCGGTCCGAAGTCGAGCGAGGTGCCCGAGACGCGTCTCGTCCGCTACCGCACCGTCGGTGACATGTCCTGCACCGGCGCCGTCGACTCCGACGCCGCCACGCTGGACGCCGTGATCGCCGAGATCGCCGTCTCCCGGCTCACCGAGCGGGGCGCGACCCGCGCCGACGACAAGATGTCCGAGGCCGCGATGGAAGACCGCAAGCGCGAAGGGTACTTCTAGACATGACCAGCACCACAGAGCAGTTCGCCGACCTCGCGGCGACCACGCTGCTGCGCTTCGCGACCGCCGGTTCCGTCGACGACGGCAAGTCCACCCTGGTGGGCCGGCTCCTGCACGACTCCAAGTCGGTCCTGACCGACCAGATGGAGGCCGTGGAGGCCGTCTCCGCCCGGCGCGGCCAGGACGTCCCCGACCTCGCGCTGCTCACCGACGGCCTGCGGGCCGAGCGGGAGCAGGGCATCACCATCGACGTCGCGTACCGCTACTTCGCCACCGCGCGCCGCCGGTTCATCCTCGCGGACACCCCGGGGCACGTGCAGTACACCCGGAACATGGTCACCGGCGCCTCCACGGCCGACCTGGCCGTGGTCCTCGTCGACGCCCGCAACGGCGTCATCGAGCAGACCCGCCGGCACGCGGCCGTCGCCGCGCTGCTGCGCGTCCCGCACGTGGTCCTGGCCGTCAACAAGATGGACCTGGTGGACTACCAGGAAGCGGTCTTCGCCTCGATCGCCGAGGAGTTCACCGCGTACGCCTCGGAGCTGGGCGTCCCGGAGATCACCGCGATCCCGATCTCGGCCCTGGCCGGCGACAACGTGGTGGACGCCTCCGCCCACATGGACTGGTACGGCGGCCCGACGGTGCTGGAGCACCTGGAGACCGTCCCGGTCAGCCACGACCTCACCACCTGCCCGGCGCGCTTCCCGGTGCAGTACGTGATCCGCCCGCAGTCCGCGGAGCACCCCGACTACCGCGGCTACGCGGGCCAGATCGCCTCCGGCGTGCTGCGCGTCGGCGAGACCGTGACCGTGCTGCCCTCGGGCCGTACGAGCGTCATCGAGGGCATCGACGCCCTCGGCGAGAGCGTCGACATCGCCTGGGCCCCGCAGTCGGTGACCCTGCGGCTGCGGGACGACATCGACATCTCGCGCGGCGACCTGATCGCGCCGTCCGCGAGTGCCCCGGCCACGACGCAGGACGTCGAGGCGACGGTCTGCCACGTGGCGGACCAGCCGCTGGCCGTCGGCGCCCGGGTGCTGATCAAGCACACGACGCGCACGGTCAAGGCGATCGTCAAGGAGATCCCCTCGCGGCTGACCCTGGACGACCTGTCGCAGCACCCGAACCCGGGGCAGCTGGTGGCCAACGACATCGGCCGCGTCGTCGTCCGCACCGCCGAGCCCCTCGCGCTCGACGCGTACGCGGATTCGCGCCGCACCGGTTCCTTCCTGCTGATCGACCCGGCCGACGGTACGACCCTCGCGGCCGGCATGGCGGGCGAGTCCTTCGCCTCCCAGGCCGAGACCACCGTCCAGGCCGATGAGGAAGGGTGGGACTTCTAGCCCATGCTCGACGACATCTACTCCACCTTCGCGAAGGAGGGCGGCCGCGTAGGCAGCGGCTCCCTCGGCAGCGGCCAGGGAGGGGTGGCGCGATGTGCGTGATGACGTACGCGCACCGCATGCGCGCCCACACCTCCCACGAGCTGTACCCGCCCCTGCTCCACAGACGAAGACATGCGTCGTGACCCCACGGCGCACCGAGAGGAAGTCCTCCCGTGCCTGCCACCGGTACCACCCGTTCCAGCCGTTCCCGTAAGACCGGTCTGCGCCGCGGCGTCGTCGCCGCTGCCGCCCTCCCGCTCCTGATCGGCGCGCTCGCCTCCTGCGGCTACGGCGCCGAGGCCAAGAAGGACGAGCCCGAGGACAAGGCCGCCAACGTGGCCGACGCGGGCAAGAAGCTCTCCGCTCCCGAGGTGCGCATCGGCTACTTCCCGAACCTGACGCACGCCACCGCGCTCGTCGGGCTCCAGGAAGGCCTGATCGAGAAGGAGCTGAACGGCACCAGGATCAAGCCGCAGGCCTTCAACGCCGGCCCGTCCGAGATCGAAGCCCTCAACGGCGGCTCTCTCGACATCGGCTTCATCGGTCCCTCGCCCTCGATCAACGGCTACGTGAAGTCCAAGGGCTCCAACCTGCGGATCATCTCCGGTTCCGCCTCCGGCGGCGTGAAGCTCGTCGTGAACCCGGACAAGATCAAGACCCTGGACGACCTCAAGGGCAAGAAGATCGCCACCCCGCAGAAGGGGAACACGCAGGACGTCGCGTTCCTCAACTGGATCTCCGAGAAGGGCTGGACGGTCGACCCCGAGTCCGGCAAGGGTGACGTCTCCGTCGTCCGCACGGACAACAAGGTCACCCCGGACGCCTTCAAGCAGGGCTCGATCGACGGCGCCTGGGTGCCGGAGCCCACGGCCTCCAAGCTCGTCTCCGACGGCGGCGCCGTCCTCCTCGACGAGACCGCCCTGTGGCCCGACAAGAAGTTCGTGATCACGAACATCATCGTGTCGCAGAAGTTCCTCAAGGAGCACCCGGACGTGGTCGAGGCCGTGCTCAAGGGCACGGTGAAGACCAACGAGTGGATCAACGCGAACCCGGACAAGGCGAAGGCCTCCGCGAACGCGAAGTTGGAGGCGGAGGGCGGCAAGCCGCTCGACGCGAAGGTCATCGACCCGGCGTGGCCGAGCATCGCGATCACCGACGACCCGCTGGCGTCGACGCTGAAGACGCAGGCCGACTGGGCGGTCAAGGCCAAGCTCATCGAGCAGCCCGACCTGGCCGGCATCTACGACCTGACGCTCCTGAACAAGGTCCTGAAGGCCGCCGGCAAGCCCGAGGTCTCCGACGCCGGCCTCGGCGCCAAGTAACCCCGTAACCAGCTACCCCAGGAGGTGACGACCATGGCCACCACGCTTGCCAAGGCTGCCGAGGGCACCGTAGCGGAGCAGACGCACGCCGCGCGCATCGAGCACGTCTCGAAGTCCTTCACCGGCCCGGCCGGATCGCAGCTCGTCCTGGACGACATCAGCCTCGATGTCGCTCCGGGAGAGTTCGTCACCCTCCTGGGGGCGTCGGGGTGTGGAAAGTCCACCCTGCTCAACCTGGTCGCGGGACTGGACAAGCCGTCCGCGGGGTCCATCGCGACCCCCGGCGGCCGTCCGGCGCTGATGTTCCAGGAGCACGCCCTCTTCCCGTGGCTGACCGCGGGCAAGAACATCGAACTGGCCCTGCGGTTGCGCGGGGTGGCCAAGGCCGACCGCCGCCCGGAGGCCGAGCGGCTGCTGGAGCTGGTCCGCCTCGGCGGCTCGTACGGCAAGCGCGTCCACGAACTGTCGGGCGGTATGCGCCAGCGCGTGGCCCTGGCCCGGGCGCTCGCCCAGGACAGCCAACTGCTGCTGATGGACGAGCCGTTCGCCGCGCTCGACGCCATCACCCGGGACGTACTGCACGGTGAGCTCACCCGTATCTGGGAAGAGACGAACCTGTCCGTCCTCTTCGTCACGCACAACGTGCGCGAGGCCGTGCGCCTCGCCCAGCGCGTGGTCCTCCTCTCCTCCCGGCCCGGCCGGATCGCGAAGGAATGGACCGTGGGCATCCCGCAGCCGCGCCGCATCGAGGACGCGGACGTCGCGGAGCTGTCCCTGGAGATCACTGAACACCTGCGTGGGGAGATCCGCCGCCATGGCCAGCACTGACACCACCCCGAAGGCCGCGGGCAAGAACGACGACCTGGCCGGTCTGGAGGCGGGCCTCGACGCGCTCGACGCGGTCCAGACCCACCGCACGCCGATCCGGGAGGTCCTCCTCAAGAAGGTCCTCCCGCCGCTCCTGGCCGTCGGTCTGGTGCTCGCGGTGTGGCAGGTCCTCGTCGCGGCGAAGGTCACCGAGGAGACCAAGCTGCCCCCGCTGTCCGCGGTCTGGGACAGCCTGTCCACGATGTGGCTCCAGGGGACCCTGCTGGAGGTCATCTGGACCAGCGTCTCGCGCGGTCTGCTCGGCTTCCTGCTGGCCCTGGCGATCGGCACCCCCCTCGGCCTGCTGGTCGCCCGGGTGAAGTTCGTCCGCGCCGCGATCGGCCCGATCCTCCAGGGCCTGCAGTCCCTGCCCTCGGTGGCCTGGGTGCCGCCGGCCGTGCTCTGGTTCGGCCTCAACGACGCCATGATGTACACGGTGATCCTGCTGGGCGCCGTCCCGTCCATCGCCAACGGCCTGGTCTCCGGCATCGACCAGGTGCCGCCGCTGTTCCTGCGGGCCGGCCGCACCCTGGGCGCCACCGGTCTGCGCGGGGCCCGGCACATCGTGATGCCCGCCGCGCTGCCGGGCTACCTGGCCGGACTGAAGCAGGGCTGGGCCTTCTCCTGGCGCTCGCTGATGGCCGCGGAGATCATCGCCAGCTCGCCCGACCTGGGCCTGGGGCTGGGGCAGTTGTTGGAGAACGGCCGCAACAACATCGACCTGCCGGGCGTGTTCCTCGCGATCATCCTGATCCTGGTCGTCGGCATCGCCATCGACCTGCTGATCTTCAGCCCGATCGAGCGGTACGTGCTGCGCAGCCGCGGCCTGCTGGTCAAGAGCTGATCACCGTGTTCGGCTCCCCCGCCCTCCTCGTCATCGCCCACGGCAGCCGCGACCCGCGGCACGCGGCGACCGTGCACGCCCTCACCCGGCGCGCGCGGGCGCTGCGGCCCGGGCTGCGGGTGGAGACGGCGTTCCTGGACTTCGACACGCCGTCGGTCGGACCGGTCCTGTCCTCGCTGTACCTGTCCGGCGTACGGGAGGTCGTGGCGCTACCGCTGCTGCTGACCCGCGCCTTCCACGCGAAGGCCGACATCCCGGCGGCGCTGGCCGAGTCGACCGGGCGGCTGCCGGGGCTCTCGGTGCGGGTGGCGGACGTCCTCGGCCCGTCCCCGCTGCTCCTCGGCGCCCTCGACCGCCGGCTCGCGGAAGCCGGCCTCACCCCGGCGGACCGCGCCACCACCGCGGTGGTGCTCGCGTCCGCCGGCTCCACAGACCCGGAGGCGATCGCAGCGATCGCTCGAACCGCGCGGGAGTGGCGGCACACCGGTTGGTGCGCCGTGCGGCCTGCGTTCGCCTCCGCTGCCTCTCCCGAGGGGTTCCCCCGTACCGAGGACGCGGTACGGACCCTGCGCGCCGAGGGCTTCGCCCGGGTGGCGGTGGCGCCGTACGTCATCGCCCCGGGGCGGTTGCCGGACCGGATCGAGGCAGGCGCGCGGGCCGGGGGCGCCGATGTCCTCGCCGGGGTGCTGGGCCCCGCGCCGGAACTGGCCTCGCTGCTGCTGCGCCGCTACGACGCGGCCGCCGCGGCGCCCGCGAGGCTGCCGGCGCTGAGCGCGTAGACCCGCTGCGGGCACGACCCCCGCAGGCCGCCAACTGGACTGCCTGCGGGGGTTCTTCGTCGCCTCCCCTATCATCTGTTCGATTCCCGCCGCCCGGACGTGGTCCGGGGGCAGGTGAATCGACGAACGATGAAGGGGCAACGGGGACTTGGCATTCACAGGCAAGCGACGCATATCCGTCGTCGCGGCAGCGGCCGTGGCGGCGATCGTGGGAGGGCTCCAGCTCTCCCCCAGTGCCTTCGGCACACAGGACAGCGGGCCGACGGCCGTGAGCGGGCAGGAGGTGTCGGCGGCGCTGCCCGAGGCGGCGCCCGACGCGCACCACGGGGACTCCGCGCCGTACGGCAGCGACCACACCGGTTTCAAGAACGGGGTGATGTCGCTCGACCCCGCCGCGGCCCGGCCGGCGCCGATGGCGGCGTCGGCGGCGGCCGACAGCCCCGCACCGCCGCAGGGCGCGGGGTGGAAGCTGAGCGGAGCGACGAAGTGGCTGGCGACCGGCTACACGATCAAGTTCTACGACCAGAAGTCCGCGGACTGGCTCGGCCCCTACGTACGGGCCTCGGCTGCGGACCTGCAGCGCATCACGAACCTGCCGGTCACGGTCGACCCGCGGCCGGTCGGCTGGGAGTACGTGCGGCCCAAGGGCGAGGTGATCATCGGCGTGCTGCACCGGCCGTGCCTGCCGCCCGCCGGTGAGGGCACCATGGGAAGCACGGGCTGGAAGGTGGTCCGTGACGGCTCCGGGACCGCGAACCTGAGCTGCGGCTTCACGAACTCCTCCGTACCCCAGACGGTCACCAGCGGGCACGCCTACATCGACAGCGAGTTCTTCACCTCGGCCGGCAAGCCGACCGCCGCCATGGGCGAGACGTACATGCGCAACCACATCAGCCACGAGCTCGGGCACACCCTGGGACTGACGCACGCCAACCGCAGCCTGACCAAGAGCGACTGCGTCAAGGGAACGGACTCGGGCCAGTTCCCGGTCATGTGCTCGCCCGCGTACGCGTACCAGGACAAGCGCGCCGGCGGCTACGTGCAGCAGTTCGACGTGCAGGGCCTGCGCCTCCTGGCCGCGGGCGCGGGCGCCGCGCTGCCTCCGCAGGGCAGGGTGAGCGGGCTGGGCGGCAAGTGCCTGGACGTCAAGGGCGGCAAGGCGGTCACCGGCACGCGGATCCAGCTCTACACCTGCAACGGTTCGCCCGCGCAGTCGTGGATCCTGGGCCGGGACGGCACGTTCCGCGCTTTCGGCAAGTGCCTGGACAACGCGCGCAACGCGAGCACGAACGGCAACAGGATCAGCCTCCACGACTGCAACGGCTCCCCCGCGCAGCGGTGGTCCGTCAACGCCAAGGGGCAGATCGTGCACGTGGCGTCGGGCAAGGTGCTCGACGTGACGGGTGGCTCGACCGCCAACGGCACCCTGATCCAGCTCTACACGGCGAACACCAACAAGCGCCAGGTCTGGGTCGCCCCGAAGTAACGTCGGCGCGGCCCGGCGCGGCCCGGCGCGGCCCCGGTCGGCGACCGGGAGCCGGGACCGCCGGCCCGGACCGCGAGCTCGGACCGGGGCCGCGAGCCGCGACCGGTCTCACCGGCCGCGGGTCGCGGCCTCGTCCGCCAGCGCCGTCAGGTCCGCGACGGACATCGAACCCGGCGGCAGCGCCTCGCGGGCGAAGATGTTCGCGGCGTGCCGCAGGACGTCGTTGACCGGGGTCGCGACCCCGTGCAGCCGGCCCAGCAGACAGATCTCGCCGTTGAGGTAGTCCGCCTCCACCGACCCCGTCCCCCGGGCCAGGCTCTGCCACGACGAGCCGCCCCGGACCCCCTCCGGCTGGTTCACCTTCCCGTCGCGCGCCGCCGACTGCTCGGCCTCCGGGGTGTACGCGATGCCCGCGGCCGCGAGCGCGGCCTTCGCCTCGCGGACGGCGCGCAGCAGCAGCGCGGCCTTCGCCGGGTCCGGCTCCGGGCCGGTCGTCGCCTGGATCGCGTTGCCCAGGTTCCCCAGCAGCTTGCCGTACTTCCAGCGCATCACGTCCTCGACGACCGGTGCCTCGAAGCCGGCCCCGTCGAGGTCCGCCGCGACGGCCCGGGCGAGCGCGTCCGCGCCGCCCGCCGCCGGACCCAGGTGCAGGATGCCGGTCAGCGGTGCGCACAGCGCCGAGACCGCGCCCGGCTCCAGGAAGGTGGCGGGCAGCCACACGCACACCCCGTACACCCGTGCGAAGCGGCGCAGTGCGAGGCGCTCGCTCTCCACACCGTTCTGCGCGCACAGCACGGGCAGCCGCTGGGCCGCCGTGCCGCCGCCCGCGACCTCCGCGTCGCCCCAGGCGTCGAGGGCGGCGAGGGCGTCCTGGGTCTTGACGGCCAGCAGCAGGACGTCGTCGGGCCGCAGTTCGCCGAGCTCCTCCGGTCCCGCCACCACGGGCAGCCGGTGCACCCGGGTCCCGTCGGCGGTCGTGAGCCGCAGTCCGTCCACCCGCAGGGCCTGCGCGTGGGCGCCCCGGGCGACGAGGACGACGTCTGCGCCCGCCCGGGCGAGCCGTCCGCCGATGGTGGCGCCGACCGCGCCCGCGCCGATGATGATGTAACGCATGCACCGAGCCTGGCACATCCCGCCCCCCGCGTTGCCTTCGGGGCATGGCGGAAGCGATGCTCGCCCGGGGCCACGGGCTTCACTCCCCGGTCAGCTCGACGAGCTTGAGGACGGTGTTCCAGTTGCGGGTGGTGACGTCGATGCCCTTGACGACGGCCGGCCTGGCGAGGGCCTCGGCCAGTTTGGAGCGGCCCAGTCCGTCCGGTGCGTAGAGGTACACGACGCGGTCGCCGATCCGGTACTCCTCCGGGAGGTACGCCGCCGCGTCCAGCGCGGCGAACCGCTCGGCGCCGGGCTGCTCGGAGCAGAAGGTGGCGTGCAGCTGCTTCCCTTCCAGCTCGGCGGCGGGGAAGGGGCAGGCCTCGGCGACGGCGCGCAGGTACCCCCCTTCCACCACGAGGCAGGGCACCCGGAAGCCGAAGTGGGCCTCGATGGCCGCCTCCAGCTGCCGGGTGAGCGCCGCCGGGTCCTCGCCGGCGCTGCTGAACACGGCGTTGCCGCTCTGCAGGTACGTCTGCACGTCGCCGTGGCCGAGCCCCTCCAGTACGGAGCGCAGCTCCGCCATGGGGACCTTCTTGTTCCCGCCGACATTGATCCCGCGCAGCAGTGCCGCGTACGTCGTCGTGGTGCCCTTCTTCGTCATGCGGGCACCCTAGGGGGTGCCTACGACAACTCGGCCTCGATGAGGTCGGCGGCCCGGCGGGTACCGCCCTCGGTGGCCATCTGCGCCCGGATGTCACGGGCGCGGGCCGCCACCGCGGGATCCGCCACCAGCGCCAGGACCGCTTCCCGCAGGGTCGCGGCGTCCGCGTCCGCCATCGGGACGTGGCGGGCCACGCCGAGGGAGACCAGCATGTCGGCGTTGCCGAACTGGTCGACGGCCTGGGGGACGGCGACCATGGGCGTGCCGGTGGCGAGGCCCTCCTGGCTGCCGCCGGCGCCCGCGTGGGTGATGAAGGCGTCGGCCTGGCGCAGGACGTCCAGCTGCGGGACCCAGCGGTGGACCTCGACGTGGGCGGGGAGCGCCCCGAGGTCGGCCTCGTCGGTGAACTTGCCGATCTGCAGGACGACGTGCCAGTCGGGGAGGTCCGCGAAGGCGTCCGTGCAGGCCCGGTAGAAGGCGGGTTGCTTGGTGAAGGCGGAGCCCAGGGAGACCAGGACGACCTTCTTGCCCTCGGCGGCGGCCGGCCGCCGCCAACTCCCCTGGTCGGCGCGCTCGCCCTGGCAGGCGCCGACGAAGGTGTGGACGGACGGGTCGACCCGGTCGGCGTTCGGCTGGAGCGCCCGGGGGATCAGGACGATGCTGCGGCGCGGGCGGCCCTGGAAGCGGTCCACCTGGTCGCCGAGTCCGTTCTCGGTGAGCCACGCGGCGAACCTGGCGTAGTACGCCTTCCCGCGTTCGGAGGCCTTCAGTTCGGCGAACGCCGGCTCGGCCACCTCCTCCTCGTACCCCTCCCAGGCGACGAGGTTCGGGGAGAGGGAGACGGCGGGGACGCCCCAGCGGTGGGCGAGCACGGGCGCCGGGTAGGAGGTGATGTCGTGGATGACGAGGTCCGGCTCGTCGCCTTCGAAGGCGGCGGCGAGTTGCGGGAGGACCTGCACGGCGTCGTCGAGGAACGGCTCCAGGTGGTCGATGAGTTCGGTTCCCCAGGCCTCGGGGTCGTCGTCGGTGGGGAGGACGGAGTGGTAGACCACCGGCGTGGCGCCGGTCGCGGCGACCTTCTCGGCGAAGGATGCCGGGATGGCGTAGCTGACGCGGTGGCCCCGGGCGACGAGCTCCCGGACGACTTCGATGCTCGGGTTCACGTGCCCGTGGGCGGCGATGGAGAACATGGCGATGTGTGCGGGCTCGGTAGAGGTCATGACTCGACTGTAACGAGACGATACGTCTCGTGCAAGCGGTAACCGGGGGTCGCGGACGGGGATGGGAGACTGGCCGGACTCACGGCGGTCCGGCGAAGGACGGGGACGAACGGGCATGGACGAGGCGCGGGCCAGGGACGTACTGAGGGCAGCGGCCCTCGGGGAGGAGCCGGGGCGGGAGCCGGCGCTCCTCTCCCTCGGCGAGAACGCCGTCTTCGCCGTCGGCGAACTGGTCGTGAAGGTGGGCCGGGAAGCGTCCCTGCTGGCGCGGGCCGAGCGGGAACTGGCGGTGGCGGGCTGGTTCGCCGCGTCCGGTGTCCCGGCGGTACGCGCGGCCGCGCCGGAGCCCCGGCTGGTCGACGGACACCCGGTCACCCTGTGGCACCGGCTGCCGGAAGCCGTCCGGCCCGCGGGCCCCGAGGACCTGGCCGTGCTCCTGCGCGCCGTGCACGCCCTGCCCGCACCGCCGTTCGCCCTTGCGCCGCGCGACCTGCTGGGCGGGGTCGAGCGCTGGCTGCGGCTGGCCGGGGACGCCGTCGACCCCGAGGACGCGGCCTACCTGCGGGCCCGGCGCGACGCCTACGCCGGTGAGGTCGCGGCCCTCACCCCGCACCTGCCCCGGGGCACCGTCCACGGCGACGCCCTCCCCCGCAACGTCCACGTGGGGCCGGACGGCCCCGTCCTGGTGGACCTGGAGACCGTGTCGTCGGACCTGCGCGAGCACGATCTGGTGGTGATGGCCCTCTCCCGCGACCGGTACGGTCTGCCCGCCGAGGCGTACGGAGCGTTCACGAAGGCCTACGGATGGGACGTCCGCACCTGGGAGGGCTGCGCGGTCCTGCGCGGAGCCCGCGAGACGGCCGCCTGCGCATGGGTCGCCCAGCACGCCCCGACCAACCCGAAGGCCCTCGCCGAATTCCGCCGCCGCGTCACCTCACTGCGCACCGCCGACCACGAGACCCGCTGGCACGCGTTCTGAGGCGCACGGGCGCCGGGTCCCGCGGTGAACCCCGGCGGAGCTCGTCGCCGGACCCCGCGCGGCCGCCGGCTCCGGGCGGGAGCGTCAGCGAAGGCCCCGCGGAGGTTTCGGCCCGTCAGGTACCGGCCGGGACCGCCCCGCGCAGCGGCCAGGCCGTGTCGATCACCGCGTCCGCAGTGCCCTGCTTGCGCAGGTACGACTGGAAGTCCCGGGCCCAGCGCGCGTGCCAGCCGCCCTGCCGGGCGTGCAGTTCCGTCGGCGTGAGCGCGGCGACCTCGGGGTGGCGCGCGGCTATCGCGCGGGCGACCTGCACGGCGGCCAGCGCGTCCGCGCCCGCGTCGTGCGCGTCGTCGAGGGTGATCCCGTACACCCCGCAGACCGCCTCCAATGTCCGCTTGCCGCGCCGGTAGCGGTCCACGGCCCGGTCGATCGTCAGCGGGTCCACCACCGGGCCCGTCTCCTCGCCGCCCAGCCGCTCGGCCAGGGACGGCAGGCCGTGCCGGGCCAGTTCCGCCGACAGCAGCGTCAGGTCGAAGGCCGCGTTGTAGGCGACGACCACCGCTCCCTGCCGCCAGTACCCCACCAGGGCCCGCGCGACCTCGTCGGCGACCTCCCGCACCGGCCGGCCCTCGGCGACCGCCCGCGCCGTGCTGATCCCGTGGATCGCCGACGCCTGTTCGGGGATCGCTATCCCCGGATCCGCGAGCCAGCCGTACCGGGCACGGACCTCGCCCTCGTGCACCTCGACCACGGCCGCCGTCACGATCCGCGACTCCGCCGGCTCCGTGCCGGTCGTCTCCAGGTCGAACCCGATCAGCACACCGCCGTGCCAGTCCCCCATCCCGCGCCCCTCCCCCGTGCGAACAAACACCTTCGGTCAACGGCATTCAGCCTGCCACGGGCCACTGACAGGCCGGCTTCCGGGGGTCGGGGGCCGCTCGTGCCGCGACCGGCGCGGTCCACCGGGTCGCGACGCCCGGCACGGCACTAGGAGACCGGGCGGGAGTCCTCCCACACCGACTCGAACTCCTCGCGGTACGTCGTGAACAGGCCGAGCTCCGCGTCCTTGCGCGCCACGCGTCCGCCGCCGCGCAGGACCAGGACGGGGGACTCCATGCCGCGCGCCCGGCGCAGGTACGACTGGACGACCGCTATGCCCGAGGACTCCCCCTCCACCAGGTAGGCCGTGAAACGCGGGGTCTCGTCGAAGACGTGGATGTCGAAGCGCGAGGGGTCGCGCAGGCCCGCCCGGACCCGGCGGACGTGCAGGATGTTCATCTCGACCGAGCGGCTCAGCTCCCCCTTGCGCAGGCCCAGCTCCCGCTCGCGCCGCTTGACCGCGCTGCTCGCCGGGTTCAGGAACAGCAGCCGCACCCGGCAGCCCGCCTCGGTGAGCCGGACGAGTCTTCGGCCCGAGAAGTTCTGCACGAGCAGGTTGAGCCCTATGCCGATGGCGTCGAGGCGCCGCGCCCCGCCGAAGAGGTCCTCCGCCGGCAGCTGCCGCTGGAGCCGCACCCGGTCCGGGTGGACCGAGATGACGTCCGCGTACCGGTCGCCCACCAGGTCCTCGACGGCGTCGATCGGCAGCCGGTCCGCCGCCGGGCTGCCCGCGCCGCCGCCCAGCACCTCCAGCAGCCGGGCCGAGGCGCGCTCGGCCTGTTCCAGCACCGCCCGGGACAGCGCCCGGTTGCGCGAGACGACGTTGCGGGTGACCTCCAGCTCGTCCATGGCCAGCTCGATCTCGCGCCGGTCGTCGAAGTACGGCTCGAAGCAGGGCCAGTGCTGGACCATCAGCTCCCGCAGCTGGGGCAGGGTCAGGAAGCTCAGCACGTTGTCGTCGGCCGAGTCCAGCAGGTAGCCCTTGCGCCGGCTGACCTCGCGCACGGCCACGGCCCGCTGCACCCACTCCTGCCCGGCGGGCCCGGCCGCCGCCACCACCCAGTCGTCCCCGCCGTGCACGGGCTCGTAGATCGGCCGCAGTACCGCGCCGACCACCGACCGCAGCCGCTGTTCGACGAGGTTGAGCCAGATGTACGCCCGGCCGGCCCGCTGGGCCCTGGTCCGGACCTCGCTCCAGGCTTCCGCGCCCCAGTCCAGCTCGGCCCCGGCCCCCGCGCTCCCCGCCGCGGCCGGTCCGCCCGCCAGGGACACCGCGCCCGCGGCGACCCCCGCGGGCGCCCCGCCGGGGGCGCCCCCCGGTGCGTCCGCCGGGCCACCCTCGTGACCGCTGTCACCAGGGGGCAGCTCCAGACCTCCCGAGCTCACCCGTGCACCGCCTTCTGCGTCTGGACGCCCGTCTCCAGTGATCACGGAAGGGTACTCCGCGCGCGCGGCCCGACGCAGCCCGATGGCCCGTACACCGGCTGTCCGTTGACCCATTATCCGATGCGCACACAGTCCGCTGACCCGACTGTCCGCTCACCGGGTCACCCGGGAGGAGCAACACAAGTCCCCGCGCGGGGCCGCTCTTTCGGGGAAGATCGGGCACGTGACGTGGTCCACGCCGGATCAGCCGGGACATCCGCCGACACCGAGGGAAGAGTCGTTATCTATGCAGGTCTGGCCGGGACAGGCGTATCCCCTGGGCGCCACTTACGACGGCGCCGGCACCAACTTCGCGGTCTACTCCGAGGCCGCCCGACGCATCGAGCTGTGCCTGCTGCACGAAGACGGCTCGGAGACCGCCGTCGAACTGCGCGAGACGGACGCCTTCGTCCGCCACGCCTACCTGCCCGGCATCATGCCGGGCCAGCGCTACGGGTTCCGCGTGCACGGCCCGTACGAGCCCGAGCGCGGGATGCGCTGCAACTCCGCGAAGCTGCTCCTGGACCCCTACGCCCGGGCGATCAGCGGCAGCGTCGTCTGGGGGGAGCAGGTGTACGGCTACCACTTCGGGCGGCCCGATTCCCGCAACGACCTGGACTCGGCCCCCCACACCATGAGCTCGGTCGTGGTCAATCCGTACTTCGACTGGGCCAACGACCGGCCGCCGCGACACGAGTACCACCACACCGTGCTGTACGAGGCCCACGTCAAGGGGCTGACGATGAGCCATCCGGACCTCCCGGAGGAGCTGCGCGGCACGTACGGGGCCCTCGCGCACCCGGCGGTCATCGGGCACCTCACCAAGCTCGGGGTGACGGCGCTGGAGCTGATGCCGGTGCACCAGTTCGTCCACGACCACCGGCTGGTCAACGACGGACTGAGCAACTACTGGGGCTACAACACCATCGGCTTCTTCGCGCCCCACAACGGCTACGCCTCGGGTGACCGGGGCCAGCAGGTGCTGGAGTTCAAGTCCGCGGTCAGGGCGCTGCACGAAGCCGGGATCGAGGTGATCCTGGACGTGGTCTACAACCACACCGCCGAGGGCAACCACCTGGGCCCGACCCTGTCCTTCCGCGGGCTGGACAACGCCTCCTACTACCGACTGGCCGACGATCCCCGGCACTACACGGACACCACCGGCACCGGGAACTCGCTGCTGATGCGCTCCCCGCACGTACTCCAGTTGATCATGGACTCGTTGCGCTACTGGGTCACCGAGATGCACGTGGACGGCTTCCGCTTCGACCTGGCGGCGACGCTGGCCCGCCAGTTCCACGAGGTGGACCGGCTGTCCTCGTTCTTCGACCTGGTCCAGCAGGACCCGGTGGTCAGCCAGGTGAAGCTGATCGCGGAGCCGTGGGACCTGGGCGAGGGCGGCTACCAGGTGGGCAACTTCCCGCCGCTGTGGACCGAGTGGAACGGCAAGTACCGGGACACCGTACGGGACCTGTGGCGCGGCCAGCCGCGCACGCTCGCGGAGTTCGCCGGCCGCCTGACCGGCTCCTCGGACCTCTACCAGGACGACGGGCGGCGCCCACTGGCCTCCATCAACTTCACCACCTGCCACGACGGTTTCACCCTGCGCGACCTCGTCTCCTACAACGAGAAGCACAACGAGGCCAACCGCGAGGGCAACCGGGACGGCGAGACCCACAACCGCTCCTGGAACTGCGGGGTGGAGGGGCCGACCGAGGACCCGGACGTGCAGGAGCTGCGCGAGCGCCAGATGCGCAACTTCACGGCCACGCTGATGCTCTCGCAGGGCGTCCCGATGCTCAGCCACGGCGACGAGTTCGGGCGGACGCAGGGCGGCAACAACAACGCGTACTGCCAGGACAACGAACTGTCGTGGGTGCGCTGGCCGGAGCCGGGCAAGCCCTCCCCCGCCCTCTTGGAGTTCACCCGGCAGATGGTGTGGCTGCGGCGCGACCACCCGGTGTTCCGGCGGCGGCGGTTCTTCCACGGCCGACCGGTGGAGGGGACGCACGACGAGCTGTCGGACATCGCCTGGTTCACCCCGCACGGCGAGGAGATGCGGGCCCGCGACTGGCAGGCGCAGCACGCGCGGGCACTGACGGTGTTCCTCAACGGGGAGGCCATCTCCGAACCGGGCAGCCGGGGCGAGCGGATCACCGACGACTCGTTCCTGCTGATGTTCAACGCGGCGCCCGAGCCGCAGGAGTTCACGGTCCCGGCCGGGCACGGTACCGAGTGGCGGCTGGTGGTGGACACGGCGCGGCCGGACGTCCTGCCACCCGGCACCGGGCCGCAGTTCGCGGCAGGCGACCGGGTGGCGCTGACGGGACGGTGCCTGGTGGTGCTCCAGCGCCCGGCGTAGCCGGGACCGCCCGGCCGGGCACGGGGGCGGTCGCCCCGGCCCGGCGCCCCGGCCCGGCCCGCCGCGGGGCCGGACCGAGCGCCGGTTCGGCGGTGTGGCGGGTCGGGGCGGAGGGCCGGGTGTGCGTACGGGCCTGCGGCACCCGGGCGGCGAGCGCGAGCGTGAGGCACAGGCCGGCCACGTGACCGAGGCCGACCCGGTGCGGTCACCCGGATGCATGGGGTGATGGCACAGAATCCCGCGGGCTGGGTACGTACGTCCTCATGAGCCAGCCGCAGCCCGACCCACCAACGGAATCCGATGTTCCGGAGCGTGTCGCTCCGGCATCCACCTACCGCCTTCAGCTTCGGCCGGAGTTCCCCTTCGCGGCGGCCGAGGCGGCGGTGCCGTACCTCGCCTCCCTCGGGGTGTCGCACCTGCACCTCTCCCCCGTGCTGGAGGCGCAGCCCGGCTCCGCGCACGGGTACGACGTCACCGACCACTCCCGGGTGCGGGCCGAGCTGGGCGGGGAGCCGGGTCTGCGCGCCCTGGCCGCCGCGGCCCGGGCGCACGGGGTGGGCCTGGTGCTCGACATCGTGCCGAACCACATGGCGGTGCCGACGCCGCTGCGGCTGAACCGGCCGCTGTGGGAGGTGCTGCGGGAGGGCCCGCGTTCGCCGTACGCGCGCTGGTTCGACATCGACTGGGAGGCGGGCGGCGGGCAGCTGCTGCTGCCGGTCCTCCCCGGACCCGTGGAGCCCGCCGCCTTCGAGGCGGACGGCGAGGTGCTCCGCCACGGGGACCAGGAGTTCCCGCTGCGGGCGGGCACCGCGGCTCTGGCGCCGGCCGACCGGCTGGCCGCGCAGTGGTACCGGCCGGCGTGGTGGCGGGAGGCCCGGACCGCGCTCAACTACCGCCGCTTCTTCACGATCTCGGACCTGATCGGGGTCCGGGTGGAGCATCCGGAGGTGTTCGCCGCCACCCACGCCAAGGTGCTGGAACTGGTTCGGGACGGGGTCGTGGAGGGGCTGCGGATCGACCACGTGGACGGGCTGGCCGACCCCGGGGAGTACCTGCGGCGGCTGCGGGCGGCGACGGGTGGCCGCTGCTGGGTGGTCGTGGAGAAGATCCTCGCCCGGCGGGAGCGCCTACCCCGCACCTGGCCGGTGGCCGGGACCACCGGGTACGACGCCCTGCACCGCCTGGACGGGGTGTTCACCGATCCGGTCGGGGCCGCGGAACTGGCCGAGCGGTACGCGCGGTTCACGGGCACGCCGGAGTGGGAGAAGACGGCCGCGCAGTGCGCGCGGGAGGTGCTGACCGGGGACCTGGCCGCCGAGCTGCGGACCCTGGAGCGGCTGGCCGGCGACGGACTGGCCTCGGCCGTGCGGGAGTTGTTGATCGCCTATCCCGTGTACCGGCCGTACCCCGACGACCCGCACCCGGCGCCGCAGGCCCTGGACCGGGCGGCAGAGGCGGCCGGACCGGGCGCGGTGGCCGCCGTGCGGGAGCTGCTGCTGCGGGACGCCGCGTTCGCCGCGCGGTTCGCCCAGACCTCGGCGGCCCTGCGGGCCAAGTCGCTGGAGGACCGGGCCTTCTACCGGTACGCCCCGCTGCTGTCGGCCACCGAGGTGGGCGGGGAGCCGGGGGGACCGGCGGTCCCGGTGGAGGAGTTCCACGCGTACTGCGCCCGGCTGGCCCGGGACTGGCCCGGGTCGGGGACGGTGCTGTCCACGCACGACACCAAGCGCAGCGCGGACGTCCGGGCCCGGATCGCGGTGCTGTCCCAGGCCCCCGAGCTGATGGACCCGGCCCTGATGGACCCGGCCTTGTTCGACCCGGCGGGCACGGACGCGGCGATCCCGGAGCCGTCGGACCCCCGCCCGTCGGACCCCTGCGCCTCGGCCCCCCGCCCGTCGGACCCGGGCCCGGATCCGGCGGCGGGCACGAAGCCGACGGACCCGAAGAACGCGGCCGCGTTCGACCCCCAGCTGGCCTGGGTGGCCCGGCAGACCGCGCTCGGGCTCGGGCACGCCCCGCAAGCCGTGCCCCGCCTGGAGCAGGCCCTGCTCAAGGCCGTCCGCGAGGCCGCCCTGCGCACCAGCTGGACCGACCCGGACGAGGGCTACGAGGCGGCCGTCGCCCGGTACGCGCCGGCCCCGCTGGAGCTTCCGGCTCACCTCGCGGAGGCGGCCCGCGCCAATCTGCTCGGCACGACCCTGCTGCACCTGACGATGCCGGGGGTCCCCGAGGTCTACCAGGGCGCCGAAACGGAGTACCGGGCCCTGGTCGACCCCGACAACCGGCGCCCCGCGATCCTGCCCCGCGAGGCGCTGGCCCGCCTGGACGCGGGGGCCGCCCCGCACGGCCCTGCCGAGGAGAAACTGGCCCTGACGGCGGCCCTGCTGCGGCTGCGCCGGGACCGCCCGGCGCTGTTCGCCGGATACGAGCCGCTGCCGGCCCGGGGTCCCGCCGCGGAGCACTGCCTGGCCTTCGCCCGTTCGTCCGGCCTGGTGGCGGTGGCCACCCGGCTCTCGCACCGGCTGGCCCGTGCGGGCGGTTGGCGCGACACGGTCCTGCCGCTCCCGGCGGGCCGCTGGACCGCGCTCCCGGCCCCGGGGGGCGCCCGGGCCCGGACGTACGAGGGCCGGGCGGCCCTGGCCGGGCTGCTGTCCGCGCTGCCGGTGGCGGTGCTGCTGCGGGCTGACTAGGTCCGCGCAATCCGCGGCGGCGCCGGTCAGCAGGACCCGGGGACGCCTGCACCAGCAGGAGCCGGCGCGGCCTCCGCCCCGCTCATTGGCGCCCCGGCTCCGGCTCCTCGTCCAGCAGGGTCCGGACGAAGGTGCGGCCCGGGCGGCCGTCCAGCCGGAGCTCCCCGGTGGGCACGAAGCCCGTCCGGGCCAGTACGGCCAGGGAGCCGGCGTTGTCGAGCGTGGTGACGGCGCGCAGTTCGCGGAGCCCGTATTCCCGGGCGGCCAGGGCGCAGACCTCGCGTACGCCGGCGGTCGCCAGTCCCCGGCCGGCCGCCCGTTCGGCGATCCGGTACCCGAGCTCGGCCGAACCGTCCGCGGCGTCCACCAGGTTCACCCGGCCCAGCACCTCACCGCCCTCGCCGACCAGGAGGTGGAAGAAGTGCAGCCCCGCGGCCTGCTCGGCCAGCAGGTCGCGGTGACGCGCGTCGAAGCGGGCGAAGTAGGCGTCGCCCCGGTCGGGAACCGAGGCGGCGAACCAGGCCCGGTTCTCCCGCTCGAACACGAGGAGGGCCGGCCCGTGGTCGGGGCGCAGGAGTTCGAGACGCGGGCGGGGGCGGGGATCGGTCGGGGGCACGGGACCCATGTTAAGCGTGCCGGGACCGGCCCCGGGGCAGACCGCCTGCGCAGCGTTGGCCAGGGCTTTCGCGGAAAGTTTCGGGGAAGTGCGGGGCGCCCGGAGCAGTAGGAGGCCGGTGCGGGGGGCATGGCATCCCTTGTGACCCTCCTCCGTGACTTGTGCTACCCCACACCGCGCGAACTCGCGGCCGCCGGCCGTGCGCTGGCTGACCGGCACCCCGGCGAGGTCCGGCTCCGCCGGGCCGGTACCTCGCGGGGCGGGCGGCCGCTGTGGCTGTTGTCCGTCGCCGCCGGCGGCAGCCTCCTCGCCGCACCCGGGCCCTCGACCGCGCCGTCCGGGCCCGGCCGCAACGTCCTCGTCGTCGCCGGGGCGCACGCCAACGAGCCCGTCGGCGGGGCGACCGCACTCTCCCTCGCCCGCCGACTGCTGTCCGACCCGCCCCGGAGAGCCGGTTGCGGCTGGCACTTCCTGCTGTGCGCGGACCCGGACGGGGCAGCGCTGCACCGCACGCCCCACCCGTCCTCGCTCCTGGACTACCACCGGAACTTCTTCCGGCCCCCCGGTCCCGAACAGCCCGAGTGGGCGCCGTCGTTACTGCCCGCGGACCGGCTGCCGCCGGAGACGCGGGCCCTGACCGCCCTGATCGACGAGCTGCGTCCCGTCCTGCAGGTCTCCCTGCACGCCACCGATCTCGGCGGCTCCTGGGTGCAGCTCACCCGGGACATACCCGGTCTCGCCGAGCCGTTCGCCGCCTCGGCGGCCGAGCTGCGCATCCCGGTGGAGTACGGCGCCTCGGACGCCGCCGGCTGGCCCTCGCCCGGGCCGGGGATCTTCGTGATCCCCGAGCCGGGCAGCGAGGGCACCGGGGCCTTCCATCCCGAGGACACCCGGCTCAGCACCTGGTACCACGCCCACCGCCACGGCGGCACCACCGCCATCGTCGAAGTCCCCATGTGGGCCTCCGACCTGGTCGGAGATCCGGCCCCCCACTCCGACCCGCGCGGGGCCCTGCGGATGCTGGCGCGGCGGCTCACCGAGGACGCCGCCCGCGTGGCCCGGGTCCGCGCCGGGCTGGGCGACTCCCCCGGTGACGGCGCCCACGGTGAAGGCGCCGCCGGGGGCGGCAGCGGTCTCGGCGCCCCGTCCGGGCCGCCGTCGTACGGGGATCCGGACGCGGCGGCCCTGCTGCGCGCGGTGGACTGGACGCTCTCCCTGATCCCGCGGATCACCGCCGAGTGGACCGGTGGCGGGGCCCCGGCCGAGGCGACGGTCTCGTACATCACCAGCATCGACGCCTTCGGGCGCCGGCTGCCGCTGCGCGCGGCCGCGATGCTGCTGCGGGTGCTGCGCGCGCGGGGCGACGCGGCGGCGCCGGCCCTGGACCGGCTCGTCACCGGGTGGTGCGAGGAGTTCTCGGCCCGGTTCGAGGCCCGCTGGGTCCCGGTGGCCGCGCAGGTCGAGCACCAGTCTCGGACCGTGCTCGCCACCTACGAACGCCTCCTGGCGGCCGGCGGCCCGCCCGGCTGACCCCGCCCGGGCGACCGGGGTGCCGGGGGTCGGGCCGCGGCCGGGCCCCCCGGCCTCCGGCTCAGGACGCGGCCGGGGCCACGGCGAGGCTGTACCGCCGCTTGGAGAGGCCGGTGGCCCCGAGCCGGTCGTAGAACCGGATCGCGCCCTCGTTCCAGTCGGGGGTCTGCCACTGGACCTGGTCCAGGCCGAGCTCGCGGGCCAGCCCCGCGACCCCGTCCATCAGGGCGGCGCCGAGGCCCTGGCCCCGGGCGTCCTCGGCCAGGTAGAGGCAGTCCATGTGGATGTAGTAGCGGGCGTCCCAGAAGGCGAACTCGGCCGAGCAGGCGGCGTATCCGACGATCCCGCTCTCCGGGGTCTCGACGAGCAGCATCCACAGCTTCGCGTCCTCGGCGAACAGCAGCGGGCCGAGCCGGTCGGCGAGGCCCGGCGGGCGGGGCGCCGACTTCTCGTAGGCGATGTGCTCGTGGATGAGCTCCACCAGGCGGGGCAGGTCCTCGGGGCGCACACGGCGCACGACAGGCGTGTTTTCCATGGCCGCCATCCTCCGCGACGGCTCCCGCCGCCGCGCGACCGGGCCCGCGCTCAGCCGGCGGCGAGCCGGAAGGCCATCGTCCCGAAGCTGACCTGGTCGCCGTCCCGGACCACTGCCGAGCCGGTCACGCGGCGCCCGTTGACGGTGGTCCCGTTCGTGGAGCCGAGGTCCTTGAGCACCCACAGCCCGTCGCGCAGGCTGAGTTCGGCGTGCGCCCGGGACACCGTCTCGTGGTTGAGCCGCAGCCCGTTGCCCGGGTCGCGGCCGATCCGCAGCGCCCCCGCGCTCGGGTGCGGCAGCAGCAGTTTGGGCAGCCGCTCGGCGGTCCAGGCGCGCCGTACGCCCACGCCCACGGCCGAGGCCCGGCCCACCCAGCCGAACAGGCGGCTGGTCCAGGGGCTTTCGGTGGCGCCGCGCACGCCCAGGTCGGCGGTGAGGACGGCGAGGTCCTCGGACCGCCGTGCGACCAGGGCGAGTTCCATCCGGCGCAGGAAGGTGTCGTGGGACAGCTGGCCGAGGGCGGCCCCCTCCCTGAGCTGGCCCAGGGCCCGGTCCCGCTCGGTGTCGGACAGCCGCGGCGCGGGGTATGCGGGGAACTCGAAACTCGACGTCACAGGGTGATTGTCGGCCCGTCGGGGCCGGAGTGTCCAGAACACCCGCACCACGCCCGGAATGATGGGCAGGATACGCATGCTGGGCACCGCCGGAGACGAGGGGACCGTCCGTGCAGTTCGAAGTCTGGGCACCGCTGACAGGTCGGGTCGCCTTGCGGCTCGATGACGCCACGTACGCGATGGAACGCGACCCGGACCGGGACGGCTGGTGGGTCGTACGGGCCCCGGCCGCCGACGGGAGCCGGTACGGGTTCCTGCTGGACGGCGGGGGTGACGGGGGCGGCGCGGGCCGCAGCGACGGCGGGGGCGACGGCGGGGGTGACGGGGGCCGCCCCGCCGCCGGCCCCGTCGTCCGGCCGGACCCGCGCGGCCGCCGGCTGCCGGACGGGCCCGACGGCCTGTCCGCGGTGGTCGACTTCGAGGCGCTCACGCCCCCGGGACCCCCGTCGCGCACCCCGCTCCAGGACGCGGTCCTCTACGAACTCCACATCGGCACCTTCACCCCTGAGGGGACCTTCGACGCGGCCGCCGCCCGCCTGGGCCACCTCGTCTCCCTCGGGGTCACGCACGTGGAGCTGATGCCGGTCTGCCCCTTCCCCGGCCGGCACGGCTGGGGCTACGACGGGGTCGCGCCGTGGGCGGTGCACGAGCCGTACGGCGGCCCGGCCGGGCTGGCGCGCTTCACGGCCGCCGCCCACGCCGCCGGACTGGGCGTGGTGCTGGACGTGGTCCACAACCACCTCGGCCCCTCCGGCAACCACCTCCCGGCCTTCGGCCCGTACTTCACCGACACCCACCACACCCCTTGGGGCGCGGCGGTGAACCTGGACGCGCCCGGTTCCGACGAGGTGCGCGCCTACCTCCTCGGCAGCGCGCTCGCCTGGCTGCGCGACTACGGGATCGACGGGCTGCGGCTCGACGCCGTGCACGCGCTCGCCGACGACCGGGCCCTGACGTTCCTGGAGGAACTGGCCTCCGCCGTGGACGCGCTGGCGGCGGAGACGGGCCGCCCGCTGTTCCTGATCGCCGAGTCCGACCGGTGCGACCCGCGCCTGACCACCGTCCGCGAGGCGGGCGGCCCGGGGCTGCACGCCCAGTGGAACGACGACTTCCACCACGCCCTGCACTGCGCGCTGACCGGCGAGTCCCAGGGCTACTACGCGGATTTCGCCGAGGCTCCGATCGGCGCCCTCGCCAAGACCCTGACCCGGGCCTTCTTCCACGACGGGACCTGGTCCTCCTTCCGGGGCCGCACCCACGGCCGCCCGGTGGACCGGCGCCGGACCCCGGCCCACCGCTTCCTCGGCTACACCCAGACCCACGACCAGATCGGCAACCGGGCGCTCGGCGACCGGCTCTCCGCCTCCCTCTCCCCGGGTCTGCTGGCGTGCGCCGCGACGGTGGCGCTGACCGGGCCGTTCGTGCCGATGCTGTTCATGGGCGAGGAGTGGGGCGCCGGCACACCGTGGCAGTACTTCACGGACCACCCCGATCCGGAGCTCGCCGAGGCCGTGCGGAGCGGCAGGCGCCGGGAGTTCGCGGCGCACGGCTGGAAGGCCGAGGAGGTCCCGGACCCGCAGGACCCGGCCACCCGGGACCGGTCCGTCCTGGACTGGGCGGAGCCCGAACAGGCCCCGCACGCCCGGCTGCTGGCCTGGTACCGCACCCTCGTCGCGCTCCGCCGCACCCATCCCGACCTGCGCGACCCGGACCTCGCGGCGCTCCGGGTCGCGCACGACGAGGAACGGCGCTGGCTGACCTTCCGGCGGGGAGACGTCCGGGTGGTCGTGAACTTCGGCGCCGAACCCGCGACGATCGCACTGGGACGCAACGGGGTGCGGGTGCTGGCCGCCTGGGAGCCCGCGCAGCATCCGGGCCCGGACGGCCGGGTTCACGTACCCGGCGAGTCGGCGCTGGTCCTGGCCCCGTGAGGGCTACTCGACGACCGCCAGTTCGCGCGGGGCGTGGTTGAGCCGGCGGCCGCCGTCGCCGGTGACGGTCACGATGTCCTCGATCCGGACGCCGAACCGGCCGGGCAGGTAGATGCCCGGCTCCACGGAGAAGCACATGCCGGGCACCAGGGGCTGCTCCTCGCCCTCGACCATGTACGGCGGCTCGTGGGTGGTGACACCGATGCCGTGGCCGGTGCGGTGGATGAAGCGGTCGCCGTAGCCGAACTCGGTGATCACCGCGCGGGCCGCCCGGTCCACCTCCTGGCAGGAGACCCCGGGCCGGACGGCCGCCACGCCCGCCTGCTGGGCCTCGCGGACGATGTCGTGGACGCGCTGCTCCTCGGCGCTCGGCTCGCCGACGTGGACGGTGCGGGAGATGTCGGACCCGTAGCCGTACCGGAGCCCGCCGAAGTCGAGGACCACCATGTCGCCGTGCGCGATGACCCGGTCGCCGGCCTCGTGGTGCGGGTCAGCTCCGTTGGGCCCGGAGCCGACGACCGTGAAATCGACCTGGGAGTGGCCGTGGGCGCGCAGCAGGGCGGCCAGGTCGGCCGCGACGTCGGTCTCCCGGCGGCCGGCGAAGGGGAGGTGGAGGATCTGGGCGTAGGCGGCGTCGGCGGCGGCGCCCGCCGCGGCGAGGCACTCCAGCTCCCGCTCGTCCTTGACCGCGCGGAGCATCGGCAGCGCGTCCGTGAGCGGCGCGTAGGAGGTGGCGGGCAGCTCGCGCTGCAGGCCGAGCAGGTGCAGGGCCCAGGTGTTGTCGCTCACCCCGAACCGGCCGGCGACGTCCAGCAGCGGGGCGGCCGCGGTGTACGGGCTCTTCCCGTCGGCCCAGTCCCGCAGGGTCAGGGCCGGTGCACCGGGCGCCTTGGCCGCGTCCGGCGCCTCCAGGGCGGGTACGACGAGCACCGGCTCCTGTCCGGCGGCCAGCACGAGCACGGTCAGCCGCTCGGTCTCGGCGGTGGGACGGTAGCCGGTGAGATGGGTGAGGTCGGGTCCGGGAGCGATCAGCAGGCCGGCCAGCCCGGCGTCGGCGGCGGCCCGCGCGGCGGCGTCCATCCGGGCGGCGTAGTCGGCGGCGGTGAAGGGGGCGGGCTCGGCGGCGGGTGCGGCCGCGGCGTCTGAGGTCATACGCCGATCCTGCCGCGCGTCGCCCGCCCGGGGCGGGGGCCGCGCCGCGCCGGAGGCCGGGGGCCGGGCACGACGGTGCGCGCCCGCCCGGGAGTGACGCAGCTCACCTCGGCCGTACGCGGCCTCCGCCGCCCGATAACGCGTCGCGGAAGCACCCCGCTGATCGGCTATGCTGTGCATGCACGTCGAACGGTGGTCCGCCGCCCTTCGTGGTGGGTGTAGCTCAGTTGGTAGAGCACCTGGTTGTGGTCCAGGTGGCCGCGGGTTCAAGTCCCGTCACTCACCCTTTCGACCCCTGGGGGTACGAGGTTCTCCTCGTACCCCCAGGGGCTTTTTCTTGGCAGGATCCGGACATGACGGGCTAGCTCCGCAGGAACGCCTCGATCTCGGTGGTGAAGGCCACCGGGGTCTCGTGCGGCGGGTAGTGGCCGGAGCCCGGGATCGTGGTGATCCGGCAGTTCGGGTACCAGGCCTGCCAGGTGGCGCGCATGACCTCGGCGGTGAGCGCGAGGTCGTACTCCCCGACGAGGACCAGCACGGGGACGGTGTTGCCCTTCACGGCGGAGGACAGGTCCAGGGGCTGCCAGCTCGCCAGGTACGCGGCGAAGGCCTGGGGCCGGGAGATCCGCAGCGAGTGGTCGACCATCAGGTCGAGCCAGTGGCGGCCGACCCGGTTGCCGGTGACCAGGTCGAGGATGGCCCGGCGCTTGTCCGGGTCCTCGGCGGCGCCGTGGAAGAGCGCGTGCGTCGCGTCGTCCATCGCGTAGGGCGCGGCGGGGACGGGGGCGATCCCGACCAGCTTCTCGATGCGCTCGGGGGCGCGGACGAGGACCTGCTGGGCCGCCTTGCCGCCCATCGAGTGGCCGAGGAGGGAGAAGGTGTCCCAGCCGAGCTGGTCGGCGAGTTCGAGGACGTCGTCGGCGATCTCGGGGAGGTTGTAGCGGCCGGGGACGTCCCGGCGGTCGCCGTAGCCCCGGTAGTCGAGGAAGGCGTACGAGTACCCGTCCGGGTCCAGGTGGTCGAGCACGGACCCCCAGTTGGCGGAGGTCCCGAACCAGTCGTGCAGCACGATGGAGCGGACGGGTCCGGTGCCGATCCTGCGGTGGGCGATGGCCATGCGTTCTCCCTCAGTGACGGGGCGAAGACAACCGACGCCGTACGTTCTGCCCACCGCGCCTACCATCACACCGCGGACCCGGCGCCGTGGTCCCGGCACCGGGCCCGGGTCCGTCGCGGGACCCCTCAGACGGTCCTGATGGCCGGGTCGGAGACGCCCGGCGCGCCCGTCTCGACGTGGCCCGCGAAGCGGCGCAGGAAGGTCGCGTCGGCGGCGGAGACCACCTTCACGTCGTACCAGCGGCCGGTCGCGCGCAGGTCGACCGTGTGGAGCACCGTCCCGCCGGCCGGGACCCGGAAGGTCTGGGCCGCGCCCCCGTAGGCGTTGGTCACCGTGAGGTCGACCGCGGCCGTGCCCGCGTTGGTGAGGGTGAGGGCGAGGTTCCCGCTCACCGCCGCGTGACGGGCCGTGACCTCGGGGCCGGCCTTCTTCGCCGGACCCTTCCAACTGCGCAGGAAGCCGTTCGGACCCCATACCGTGAGGTCGATCCGGTTGCCGGTGGAACCGCTGGTGCTCCAGGTGTCGGAGAGGGTCTTGCCCGCTTCGACCGTGTAGGGCCAGGGGCCGTCGGTGCGGTTGCCCGAGGTGCTGTGGAAGTGGGCGCCCAGGGTCGGGCCGGCGGCGAAGGTGAGGGTGAACCGGCCCGTGGAGACGGTGGCCTTCCCGTCCACGTACGGCTGGTAGCCGAGGGCGCGGGTCGGCTTGCCGCCGGCCTCCTGCGCGGGGAGGCTGCCCGTGGCCGGCGGGGTCGGGTAGTAGGACGGGTGGCGGTCCTTGTCCGGTGGTGCGTACCCGGCGGTGGAGGGCAGCGCGGCCGGCGCGGCGTCGGCCCGGGTGAAGTCGAACGCCGAGGTCAGGTCGCCGCAGACCGCGCGGCGCCAGGGCGAGATGTTGGGCTCGTGCACACCGAAGCGCTTCTCCATGAAGCGGATGACCGACGTGTGGTCGAAGGTCTCGGAGCAGACGTAGCCGCCCTTGGACCACGGCGACACCACGATCATCGGCACGCGCGGACCGAGGCCGTACGGTCCGGCCGCGTAGCCGCCGCCCCCGGCGTACAGGTCGCCCGTCACGTCGGCCGTGGACAGGCCCCAGGCCGAGGAGGCGGGCGGGTACGGCGGGACGACGTGGTCGAAGAAGCCGTCGTTCTCGTCGTAGGTGATGAAGAGGGCGGTCTTGGCCCACACCGCCGGGTTCGCGGTCAGCGCGTCCAGCACCTTCGAGATGTACCAGGCGCCGAAGTTCGTCGGCCAGTTCGAGTGCTCGCTGAAGGCCTCGGGCGCGGCGATCCAGGAGATCTGCGGCAGGGAGCCGTTCACCACGTCCGCACGCAGCCGGTCGAAGTAGCCGTCGCCCGCCTTCACGTCGGTGCCCGTGCGCGCCTTCTCGTACAGGGGGCTGCCCGGCTGGGCGTTGCGGTAGGTGTTGAAGTAGAGCAGCGAGTTGTCGCCGTAGTTGCCGCGGAAGGCGTCGTTGATCCAGCCCCAGTGGCCGGCCGCGTTCAGGCCGTCGCCGACGTCCTGGTAGACCTTCCAGGACACCCCGGCCGTCTCCAGGCGCTCGGGGTAGGTCTTCCAGCCGTACCCGAGCTCCTGGTTGCCGAGGACCGGGCCGCCGCCGGTGCCGTCGTTGCCGGTGAAGCCCGTCCACATGTAGTAGCGGTTGGGGTCGGTGGCTCCGATGAAGGAGCAGTGGTACGCGTCGCAGACGGTGAAGGCGTCGGCCAGGGCGTAGTGGAACGGGATGTCGTTCCGGGTCATGTACGACATGGTGGTCGCCGTCTTCGCGGGGACCCACTTGTCGTACTTGCACTTGTTGTAGGCCTGCTGGCCGCCCGCCCAGTCGTGGTTGAGGCCCGTCAGGAACTGCATGCCGAGGTCCTTCACCTGCGGGTGGAAGGGCAGCACGTCCTTGGAGCCGTCGGACTGGTGGAAGACCGACTTGCCGTTGTCCTGGAGGACCGGCCGGGGGTCGCCGAAGCCCCGGACCCCCTTCATCGCGCCGAAGTAGTGGTCGAAGGAGCGGTTCTCCTGCATCAGGACGACGATGTGCTCGATGTCCTGGATCGTCCCGGTGCTGCCCTGCGCCGGGATCGCGGCGGCGCGCGCGATGCTCTCGTTCAGCATCGCGACGGCGGCGGCGCCTCCGGCGATCTGCAGGAACCTGCGGCGGTCGAGTTCTGCCATGGCGTGACGACCTCTGGGGGTGAGGAGGGGAGTCGAGGGGCGCCCCAAGGACAGCGGTCCCGGGGTACCGGACGGGGATCACCTCGTGACACCGCGCCGTACAGCAGGAGAACGGAAAGTCCTCCCCGTGGTCCCCGGTCCCGCCGGTGGCCCGGTGCGGGCACATCGCGCGCGGGCAACAGGTCCGGGTGTCACGCCCGTTCGGCCCGGTGCCGCGGCCGGCGCCGGCCCCCGGTCCGCGCCCGCCGCGCGGCCTGCGCTCCTACTCATCGCGCCGCGGACCGATCTGAGCACGCGTACTCAGGACCGGAGGAAGGCGGCTTGCCATCGTGTGGACATGTCCACTCAGTCCTGTGATCCGCCGCCGCGCGCCGGGATAACCGGCGTCGGCACCCTCTTGCCGGAGGAGGCCCTCTCCTCCGCGGACCTCCAGCGCGAGGTCGCGCTCCGCAGCGGCCTCGCCCTCGCGCCGAACCTGCTGACCCAGGCCACCGGCATCCTCTCGCGCCGGGTCGCGGGCGAGGGGGTCTACGCCTCCACCCTCGCCGCGGGCGCCGCCCGCCGGGCGCTGGCCGCCGCCGGGCTCGGCCCCCTCGACATCGACCTGCTGCTCTTCGCCTCCGCCTCGCGCGACATGGTCGAGCCGGCCACCGCGCACATCGTGCAGGCCGAACTCGGCTCGCAGGCCCACGCCCTGGACGTCACCAACGCGTGCAACAGCTTCGTCAACGGCATCGACCTGGCCCGGTCGATGATCCTCGCCGGCCGGGCGCGGCGGGCCCTGGTGGTCACCGGGGAGACCCCCAGCCGGGCCGTGCGCAGGAATCCCGCCGACTTCGCGCAGTTCCGGCGCGGCTTCGCCGGCTACACCTTCGGCGACGCGGGGGCGGCCGTGGTCGTGGAGGCCGTGGAGCGGGGCGGCATCCTCGACGTGGACAGCGAGACCCACTCCCGGCACTGGGAGGTCGGGGGCATACCGGGCGGCGGCTCGCGCCACCCGCGCGGGGACGAGCACACCTGGTTCCGCGGTGACGGGCGCGAACTGCGGGGCGTTTTCGAGAAGGTCGGCACGGCCGTCATCGACCGGACCCTGCACCGCACGGGCCTGGACTGGGACGGCTTCGCCAAGGTGCTCGTCCACCAGGTGACGGTGCCCTACCTGGAGCGCTTCGCGGAGCTGACCGGGGTGCCGGCCGGGAAGCTGGTGGTGACGGTGCCCGAGCTCGGCAACGTCGCGAGCGCGAGCATCGGCATCCAGCTGGACCGGGTCTTCGGCGCACTCGCCCCGGGCGAGAAGGTCATGTTCGTCGGCCTCGGCGGCGGCGTCAGCATCATGACGATGGTCTGGGAGAAGTCATGAGCCGGCCGCTGTGGGTGGTGGTGCCCGCGCACGAGGAGGAGGCCCGGCTCGGGGACACCCTGCGGGCGCTCGCGGCCCAGCACGACCGGGACTTCACCCTGCTCGTCGTCGACAACGCCTCGACGGACGGCACCGCCGCGATCGCCCGGGAGTTCGCCGCGACCGCGCCCTTCCCGGTGGAGGTGATCGAGGAGCCGGACAAGGGCGTCGGATCGGCCGTGGACACCGGCTTCCGGTACGCGATCGGCCGGGGCGCGGCCCTGCTCGCCCGCACGGACGCCGACTGCCTGCCCCGGCCCGGCTGGACGCGGGCCGCGCGGGCCGCGCTCCTCGACCGCCCCGGGCTGGTGTGCGGGCGGATCGTCGCCCGCCGCGACGAGCACGGCCCGCTCGGCCGGGCCGGCTTCGGCGCGCTCGTGGCGCTCGCCGCACTGTTCGGGCGGCTGCGCCCGGAGCACTCCCGCCGCCACGGCTACCGGGCCCCGTACCGCATGCACGCCGGGAACAACATGGCCGTCACCGCCGAGCTGTACCTGGCCGTCGGCGGCATGCCCCGGCGCCCCTCGCCCACCGACCGGCTCTTCCTCAACGCCGTGCGCCGCCACACCGACCGGATCACGCACTGCCGGGCGATGGTCGTCGAGAACTCCACCCGTCGCCTGCGGGCCTACGGGATCGCCGGCACCGCCCGCTGGTACCTGGACCGGGGCAGCGGCTCGCACGGAACGGACCCCCGCTGATGCTCGACCGCCTCGACCACGCGCTGCGCCACCGCCCCGAGCGGCCCGCCGTGCTCACCGCGACCCGTACCGGCGCACCCCGGGTCCGCGCCACCCGCGGCGAACTCGCCGACCTGGCCGACGCGTACGCCGCCGCGCTGCACGCGCGCGGACTGCGCCCGGGGGACACCGTCGGCGTCGCGGTCCGCCCCGGCCCCCGGGCCCTGGCCGTGCTGCTCGCCCTGTGGCGGCTCGGGCTGCGCGGGGCCGTGCTGGACCCCGGCGCCGGTCCCGACGTCCTGCGCGCCCGGCTGGCGCTGGCCCGGCCCGCGCTGGTGCTGGCCGATGCTGCGGCGCAGGCGGTGGCGGGCTGGGCCCGGCCGCTGGCCCGCCGGGCCGGGCTCGCGCTGCCGGAGCTGGCCGGGCTGGGGCCGGTGGCCACCGTCGGGCCCCGCCTGCCGGGCTGCGCGCCCGCGCTGGACCGGACGGCGGCGCGGCTCGGCGTGCCCGTCCACGGCGACGCCGGCGGGGACGCCGACGCGGTGATCGTGTTCACCTCCGGCACCACCTCCCGGCCCCGGGCCGTGGTGCACACCCGGGCGAGCCTGGCCGCCGGGATGGACTCGGTCACCTCCCTCTTCGACGCGGAGGGGGACCGGCCGGTGCTCGGCGGCACCTTCTTCGTCCTGGTCCCCTCGCTGACGCGCGGCGCCCCGGTCGCCCTCCCGGCCCGCTCCGCCCGCGTCCTGGCCCGGCAGTTGCACCGGCTGCGGCCGCAGGACACCTATCTGACGCCGCCGCGGCTGCGGGACGCGCTCGGCGCCGGCGCACGCTTCCACGGTCGGGTCTGGACGGGCTCGGCCCCGGCCGGCGCCGGACTGCTGGAACGGGTGCGGGACGCGGGCGCGGACCGGGCGTGGGGCGTGTACGCGCTCACCGAGCTGTTCCCCGCGGCCGCCGTCGAGGCGCGGGAGAAGGCCGCCTTCGACGGACCGGGTGACCTGGTGGGCGCCCCGCTCCCGGGCGTCCGCGCCGAGCCCGACGCGGACGGTCAGCTGCTGCTCTCGGGCCCCGCGGCCCGGCACCGCTACCTCGGCGAGGAACCCGACCCGTGGGTCCGTACGGGCGACCGGGCGCGCCTGGACGCAGCGGGCCGGATCGTCCTGGAGGGCCGCTGCAAGGACATGGTGCTGCGCCGCGCCGAGAACATCTACCCCGGGCTGTACGAGCCGACGCTGCAGGTGCCGGGCGTGGAACTGGCCGTGCTCGTCGGGGTCCTCGACGGCGACGGCGACGAGCGGCTGGTGGCCGTCGTACAGCCGTGCGGCGGCGCCTGCGAGAGCGCCCTGCGCGCCGCCCTGTCGCAGCCCCTGCGCCGGATGGGCAGCGCCCGCCCCGACGCGCTGCTGTTCGCCCGGATCCCGCTCTCCGGCCGCTCCCGCAAACCGGACCGCGCGGCGACCTCCGCCCTCGCGGCCCGGCGCCTGGGCCTGCGATGAAGCATCTCGCGGCGGCGGACGCCGACCCCACCGCCTTCACCGCCCCCGCCGCCCCCGCCGACCGACACGAACGGGCTCATCCATGACCAGTACGTCCTCCGCACGGGCCCGGCGCCGGGACCGGCGCGTGTACCTGGGCGGCCACCCCCTGCTCTTCGGACTGCTCGCGGCCACGCGCGGGCGGCCCGTGCGCCGGATCGGCGGGACCCTGCTGGTGCACGGGGCCGACGCCTACCGGGAGGCGCTGACCCGACTGCCCCTCGACCGTACGGCGGCCGGCACGACCGGCGGCGCGGCCCGCTCCGCGCTCTCGGACACGGACGACCGCGCCGGGGACGTGCTGTTCGACCAGGAGGGCGACGCGCACCGGGCGGGCCGCCGGGAGGTCGCCGAGCAGCTCGGCGCGGCCGGGGTGGAGCGGCTGCGCGCCGTGTGGCGGCCGCTGCTCGTACGCCGCCTCGCGCCGCTCGACCGCGGTGGCGAGGTGGACCTGGTGGAACTCGCGCGGGAGATGGCCGGTTCGGTGGTGTGCGCGCTGCTGGACTGCGCCGCCGACCCCCGCCTCCTCGCGGAGGCCGCCGCCGGGGCCGCGGCCGCGTCCGTACGTGCCCATTTGCCCGGGCCGCGCAGGCCGGGCGCGGAGGCCGCCGCCGCCCGCGCGGCGGACCGGCTGCGCCGCCTGCTGGGTCCGGGCGCCGGCGCCCGGTCGGCGATGGTGGCGGTGGCCGCCGTCAGCACCACCGTCGCGGCGCTCCCCCGGGCGGTCGCCTGGTGCGCCGACGCCGGGCTGTGGGAGCAGGCCGCCGACGAGGCGTTGCGGCCGGTGCTGGCGGCCGAACTGCTGCGGGTGACGGCGGCCTCGCCGCTGCTGCCCCGGGTGGCCGCCGGGGCCGGCTCGGTAGGCGGGTGCCCGGTGCGCGCCGGGGACCGGCTGCTGCTCGTCGCGCGGCACGCCGCCGAGGCACACCGGTCCGATCCCGACGCGCGCGAACCCGGCCCCGCGTCCGTCGCCCGGCTGGTCTTCGGGGCGGGGCCGCACGCCTGTCCGGGGGCCCGGCTGGCCCGCGTACAGCTGGCCGACGTCCTGGCGGCGCTGGCCCCGTCGCGGCCGGTGGTGACGCGGGCGCGGGTGGACCGGGGGGCGGCCCTGCCCGGGTGGCGCGCGCTGACGGTACGGGCCGGGGCATGAGCGGCGGTACGGGCCCGGGCGGCGGTACGGACCGGGTGCGGGTGGCGGTGACCGGTGCGAGCGGCTTCTGCGGCGGCCACGTGGCGCGGGCAGCGGCGGCGAGCGGGGCGGCGGTGGTGTGCCTGGGCCGCCGGCCCGGCCCGCTGGGGGAGCACCGCTTCTGGGACGCCGCGCTGGGCGCACCGGACCTCACGGGGATGGACCTGGTCGTGCACTGCGCGGCGGCCGTGGGCGATCCGGCTCCGGGCTCCCCGCAGGAGGCGCTGATGCGCGCGGTCAACGTGGACGGGACGGAGCGGTTGCTGCGCGCTGCGGGAGGCCGGCCCGTCGTGTGGGTGAGCAGCGCCAGCGTCTACGATCCGCGGCCGGACCGGAGCCTGGTCGGCGAGGACCATCCGCGCGGCGGCTGGCTCAACGCGTACGGGCGGACCAAGGCGGCCGGTGAGGAACTCGCCCTGGCCGCGGGCGCGGTGGTGCTGCGGCCGCGGGCCGTCTACGGGCCGGGCGACACCCAGTTGCTGCCCCGGCTGCTCTCGCGGGTGCGGGCCGCGACCCTGCTGCTGCCGGGGCCGGACGTCCGCCTGAGCCTGACGGCGGTGGAGAACCTCGCCGAGGCCTGCCTGCTGGCGGCCGGCTGGCCGCCGGGCGCGTACAACGTGGCCGACGCCGAACCCTACGCCCGCGACGCGGCGGTGGCCCGGGTCCTGCGCGCCCACGGCGTCGGCGCCCGGATCCGCCACCTGCCGCTGCCGGTGGCCCGTGCGGCGGCCCGCGCCGCCGAGGCCGCGGCCCGCGGCACGGGCCGCGAACCGGCGCTCAGCCGCTACGCGGTGGACCAGCTGGCGCACCCGGTGGTCCTGGACCTGACCCGCGCCCGGTCCCAGGGCTGGATCCCGCGCCGCACCCTGGCGGACCACGCGGCGTCGGTGGCAGGGGGCAGCCGCAGCGGGATCGGGTTGCCGCGATGACGCCGGTCGGGGGCCGGGTCAGCCCTCGCGCCCGAAGACGCACCGTCCACCTGGTTCGGGGCCGGGCGGCCGGCTCGACCGCTTCAGACGGTCGCCCCGACCCCCGCGTCGGCGATGAGCCGGTCGAGGAGCGAGAGCAGGCAGGCGCGGACGTCCTGACGGGAGCGGGCGTCGAGCATGAGCACGGGGGTGTTCGGATCGCGCAGGTGCAGGGCAGCGGCGATCTCCTCCGCGGTGTACGGCTGCTCGCCGTGGAAGCAGTTCGCGCCGACCACGAACGGCAGTCCGCGGCTCTCGAAGAAGTCGACGGCCGGGAAGCTGCGGTCCAGGCGTCGCGTGTCGACCAGCACGATCGCCCCGAGTGCCCCGGCCAGCAGGTCGTCCCACATGAACCAGAAACGTTCCTGGCCCGGTGTGCCGAACAGGTACAGGACGACTGCGGCGTCGGTGAGGGTGATCCGGCCGAAGTCCATCGCCACGGTGGTGACCGTCTTGGACTCGATGCCGTCGAGGTCGTCGACGCCGACACCCGCGGACGTCAGCCGCTCCTCCGTACGCAGCGGCTCGATCTCGGAGATCGTCTCCACCAGAGTCGTCTTGCCGACTCCGAATCCACCGGCGACGAGGATCTTGACCGGGGCCGGTTCCTGAGGGGCGGGCGTGTCATATCCGGGCAAGGTTGTCCCTGATTTTCATGAGCAGGTGGACGTTGGTGGTCTCGGCGCCCGCCAGGGGCGGCCGGTGGTGGATCAGCCCGCGGTCGGCGAGTTCACCGAGGAGCAGCGTCATCGGGGTGAGGCGGATGTGCATGCGCGCCGCTATCTCGGCGACCGCCCGGCCGCCCGGCGCCGTGCACATGGCGAGGATCTCCTGCCACTCGGTGGGCAGACCGGCATGGGTGTCCTCGGCCACCGCCGTGATCGTGGTGTCCATGGTCAGGACGGTGTGCGCAGCGGCTGTACGTCCGTCGGTCAGGGCGTACAGCCGTGTCCGGCGGCGCCTTGCGGGCTGGGGCTCGTCCTGCGGCATTACGCGGTCGGCAACTGGGCGCGCTCCGGGGTGCTCAGCCACTCGCCGAGCGCCTGGGCGGTCCGCACGGCCTCGCCGCCCAGCTCCCCCAGCCGCGCCTTGCGGGAGGTCACCACGATGAGCGTGCTGCCCTCACCGCACCCGACGATGCAGAGGTACCTGTCGTCCATCTCGACCAACTGGCGGATGACACGGCCGCCGTCGACCTCTCGGGATATGGCCTTCATCGTGGCCGCGATGCCGGAGGCCGCGGCCGCCATGCGCTCGGCCTGGGGCTGGTCCAGCAGGTAGGCGCTGAGCTTGATGCCGTCGTTGGACAGGAGCACCGCTCCCTGGATGCCGGCGATCCTGCTCAGGTTGTTGTCCAGGACGCTGTAGATCGCGTCGTTGGATGTCGTCGTGTTCGATGAGGAGGTAGTCATGGCTGATCCCGTCGGAGCTCTTCTTCCACTGTCTGGGTCCCGTGTTCGTAGTCCGCCCAGGCGTCGGCCACCTCTTCGGGAGTCGCTGTGTCCTGCCGGACGGCCGTTTCCGGTGCGCTGGGCGCGCGTAGCTGCTCGGCGATATGGGTCTGCGGGACGCGCTCGGGGAGGGCCGGCCGCGCGGGGGCGTCCGCCTGGGCCGGCCGGACCGCGGGCCCGGGCGCAGGCACCGTCGTACGGCGGCGCGGCAGCCCGGCGCCCGCGGGCAGGACCGGCTCGGGCTCGCGTTCCTCCGCACGGCGCGGTGCGGGGGCGGACGGAGCGGCGGCGGACGCCGCCGGGGCCCGGGTCGAGACCGGCCGCGCGGCTTCGCGCGGTGCCTCCCCCTCGGTCGCCACCAGCAGCTCCCCGGGGAGGATCACCACGGCGGAGGTCCCTCCGTACACCGAGCGGCGCAGGGTGACCGTCGCCCCGAGCCGGTCGGCGAGGTGACCGACCACGAAGAGCCCGAGCCGGTGCGCGTTCTGCGCCAGGACGGAGTACGGCGGGGCCTGGTGCAGGCGCCCGTTCATCTCCTCGTACCTCTCGGGGGTCACCCGCGGCCCGCGGTCCTCGATCTCGACCGACAACCCGTCCGCGACCACTTCGGCGCGGATGACCACCTTCGACCGCGGCGGGGAGAACCGGGTGGCGTTGTCCAGCAGCTCCGCGAGCAGGTGGCTGATCTGGCTGATCACGCGCGGTTCCACGCTGGTCTCGTCCAGGGCCTGCCGCTCGATGCGCCGGAAGTCCTCGACCTCCGCGGCGGCTTCGCGCAGCAGGTCGGCGATGCGCATGGGCTCGGTGTGCGGGTCGGGGACCTCGCCGCCCGCCAGGATGAGGAGGTTCTCGATCTGACGCCGCATGCCCACCGTCAACTGGTCGGCCCGCATCAACTGGGCGAGCAGCGTTTCGTCGTGGCCGAAGGTGTCCTGGAGGTCTTCGGTGAGGCTCAGCTGGCGGCTGACCAGGTTGCCGGTGCGCGAGGCGATGCCCGCGGCGAACAGACCGAAGCCGTGTCGCTCGGCCGCGAGCCGCCGGTGTCCGTCGACGGACACGGCGACGGCCCGGGCGAACGCGTCGCTGATGCGTCCGACCTCGTCCCGGTCTCCGCGCACCGCCGGCAGCGCCGCATCGTCGACGGGCTGCCCGTGCTGGAGCCGGGCGACGACGTCGGGAAGGGTCTCCTCGGCGACGGTCACCGTGCGTTCGTGCAGGACGTGCAGGCGGCGGAGCACCGACCGCGTGGTGACCACGACCGCGACCACGACGACCAGCAGCCCGGCGCCGCTCGCGCCGATCAGCCAGGCGACCTCGGTCTGCAGCTCCGCGGCCCTGGCCTCGCCGCGCGTGAGCACCTGCCGCGCCCGGTCGACATTGAGCGTGGCCATCTGCACCGAGAAGTTCTCGTGTGCGGACCGCCAACCGCTGACCTCGGCGGGCAGCTTGATGCCGGATGCGACGTCCTTGTGGTCGGAGAGGATCGCGTTCTCGATACGGATCTTCGTCTGCCAGTCCGGGGAGGCGAGGATCCGCTCGTAGAACCGCCGGTCCCGCTCGGACAGATAGGGCGCGATCGATGTCTCGTGCAGGTACCGCTGGGCCCCCATGGCGCTGATGAACTGGTCGAAGGCGGCGGAGTTCAGCTCCCCGGACGGCCCGGCCAGGGCCAGGATCGTGTCCTCGCGCGCCACCATCTCGGTGGCCGAGAGCATGGACACCACGGGCCGGCTCTCCTGGGCGAGTTCGGCGTCCTCCGCGTGGCTGAAAGCCTGCTGGTACACCTGGATGACCGCGCCGATCACCCCGGTGTAGTAGGCGAGGGTGCCGTCGGCGCCGCCGCTGCGGGCATCCGCGTGCAGGCGGTACGCGGCCAGGCCGTCGAGTCGCCGGTTCACTTCCCCGAAGGACGCGTCCGGACCGGTCGCCAGCCGACGGAATTCGGCTGCGGCCAGGTCCGTGGCCTCCCGCCGGTTCCGCAGCTCCTCCTCGGCCCCGGCGGTACCCGCCCACAGCGCGGCGGTCACCGTCCGCTCGGCCTGCATGTCGACCATGAGCGTGTACAGCGGGGAGCCGACCCGCTCGGCGGCCGCGACATCGGCCCGCAGGTGCTCCGACTGCGCCAGCAGCCGCCCGGCCGTCACCGCCACTTGGGTGCCCATCGCCGCGGTGGGGAGCACCGCCAGCCAGATGAGCAGGGTGCGCAGGCGCACGGTGCGCCGCCGACGGGTCGTCGACTGCCCTCGTACGACTTCGGGTTCTGTGGCAGACATCGGTCCTCGGGGCAGGAGACGGCGGGGCAGCCCATCGGCCGGACCTGACGGTCCTGGGGAGGGACGGGCGCAACCAGGACGGCTGCGGCGGGATGTGGGGGTGCCGATCATAACCAGCCACGCCGCGGAAACTGATAGGTGTCTTCCGCGACCGAAGCATGCTATTGGCGGCGGATCATCGCAGACGAGAGATCTGATCGAAACCCAACCGCGACACCCTCGACACCATGGCGGTAAGCCCGCGCCTCGTGAGGCGACCGCCGGACAACCGGCGGAGGTCCGCCGTGCGCGACGGCGGGCAGCGCCCCCGCGACATCACCATGACCCCACCCCACCGCTGAGGTGCTTCGGGCACCTGTCCGCCCATCGACGTCTCGGGGGCCCTGACGTCTGCGGCCGCCGAGCCGATCAGCCCTCGTCGGTGGCCGGGGTCAGCCGCAGGGAGATCGAGTTGATGCAGTAGCGCTGATCGGTGGGGGTGGGGTAGCCCTCGCCCTCGAAGACGTGGCCCAGGTGGGAGCCGCAGGTCGCACAGCGGACCTCGGTACGGACCATGCCGTGGGAGGTGTCCGCGATCAGCTCGACGGCCTCGGTGTCCTTCGGGTCGAAGAAGGACGGCCAGCCGCAGTGCGACTCGAACTTCTCCGAGGAGCGGAACAGCTCGGCCCCGCAGCCCCGGCAGGAGTAGACGCCCTCGGTCCTGGTGTCCGTGTACTCACCCCGGAAGGCCGGCTCGGTGCCCGCGAGGCGGAGCACCTGGTATTCGGACGGGGTCAGCTCCGCCTGCCACTGCTCGTCCGTCTTCTCGACCTCGTACGCCATGGTGTTCCCGCTCCCTCAGTTCGACCGGTTCGACAGCCGGGCGAGGATCTGCGGTCCAAGGTCCGTGACGTCGCCCGCGCCCATGGTGAGAACGAGATCGCCGGGCTTGGCCATTCCCGCGATGACGTCGGCGACGGCGCCCTGGTCGGGCTCGGCGGTGACGTCGGCGTTCACGGCCCGGGCGGCGGCGATGATGATCTCGCTGGTCACCCCGGGGACCGGGTCCTCGCGGGCCGGGTAGATGTCCAGGACCACGGAGGCGTCGGCGAGGGACAGCGCCCGGCCCATCTCCTGGCCCAGCTCCTGGGTGCGGGAGAAGAGGTGCGGCTGGAAGACGACCAGGATGCGGGAGTCCCCGGCGGCGCCGCGGATGGCCTCCAGGTCGGCGGTCATCTCCGTGGGGTGGTGCGCGTAGGAGTCGATCACCTGTACGCCGGCGGCCTCGCCCTTGAGCTGGAGGCGGCGCTTGACCCCCGTGTACTTGCCGAGCGCGGAGGCGAGGTTGTGCGCCGGGATGCCCAGCGCGACGCCGGCGGCGAGGGCCGCGACGGCGTTGTGGGCGTAGTGGCGGCCGGGCACGGAAACGGTGAAGGTGAGCATCCGGCCGTCCAGGACGACGGTGACCTCGCTGGTCAGACCGCGCGGGGTGATCTTGGTGATGCGGACGTCGGCCTCGGGCTCCTCGCCGTACGTGACGACGTTCAGTCCTTCGTTGCCGGCGACCCGGCGGGCGATCTCGGCCGCGCCCTCCTGGCCGTGGGCGACGACCAGGGTGCCGCCGGGGACGACCTTGCCGACGAAGGTCTCGAAGGACTCGTAGATCTCCTCCAGCGACGCGTAGTTCGCGTGGTGGTCGAGCTCGGCGTTGAGGATGATCGCGACCTGCGGGGCGTACTTGTGGAAGCTGCGGTCGCTCTCGTCCGCCTCGGCGACGAAGATGTCGCCCGCGCCGTGGTGGGCGTTGGAGCCGGGGGCGTCCAGGTCGCCGCCGATGGCGTAGGAGGGATCCAGGCCCAGGGCCGACAGGGACACCGCCAGCATCGAGGTGGTGGTGGTCTTGCCGTGCGTACCGGCGACGGCGATCGGGCGCAGGCCGTCCATCAGGGCGGCGAGGGCGTCCGAGCGGTGCACGACCGGGATGCCCAGCTCGGCGGCGCGTGCCAGCTCCGGATTGTCGGCGCGGATGGCGCTGGAGACGACCACGCAGGTGGAGTCGTCGGCGAGGTGGCCGGCGGCGTGCCCTCCGTGGACCGTCGCGCCGTGGGCGCGCAGCGCCTCGGCGGTCTCGGAGTCCCCCCGGGCGTCGCTGCCGGCGACCTGCGCGCCCCGCTGGGCGAGGATCTTCGCGATGCCGGACATGCCGGCGCCGCCGATGCCGATGAAGTGGGGCCGTTCCATGGCGGTCGGCAGGCCGGGCTTCATTCAGGTCGCTCCAGGATCGAGTGCTGTGGTTGTACGCGGTCGGGCTCTGACGGCCCCAGCCTATTCGTTGTGGGCGAAGAGCTTGAGCACCGGAACCCCGACCTGGTGGCGGGCGCGGGAGGCCCAGTCGCGGTGGAAGAACTCCTCGACGAAGTGCGGGGCGGTCAGAACGATCACCTCGTCGGCCCCGTTCTCCTCCACGACGGCCTTGAGCTTGTCGAGCGGGTGGGCCTCGACGAGCTGTCCCGTGGCGTTGGCACCCTTTTGCCGCAGCGCGTTCAGGGAGTGCGCGAGAGCGTGTGCGGCGGGGCCGCGGGCGGCCTCGCCCTCGGGTTCGCCGCCCTCGCGGACCGCCTCGGGGAGCTCACCGAGCGCTACGTCGTCGATGGCGCGCAGCAGGCGGTCCTGGTCGCCCCGGGGTTGCATGAGGACGATGAAGGAGACCGCGTCGTCTCCGTGCAGGGTGGTGACGAAGTCCACGTCCACCGCGGTCAGCGGCTGCTCGATCATCAATACGCTCGTGAACACGGACGCCCTCTCCTTCATGGGCCGAGCCGGTCGGCCGGCCCGCGCGGAAACCATCCTGCCCCGCTGTCCCGCGGGGCCTTGCGCAGATATGTGTGCCCAGCTTTGTGCCCGGCGGAAGCTAAGCGGAACGACAAATTCCGCCCCTCGTTCAGATCCGACGGTAGCTCGTGAAGAGGAACCCGGCCTCTTCCAGTACGCAGGCGGGCGCGAGCCGGTGCGGAACCGTGACGCTCGGCCCGCCGGCGATCCGCTGGGCGGCGCCCGCCGTGAGCATCGGGGAGATCGTCAGGCAGAGCTCGTCCAGCGCGTCGGCGGCCACGAACTGCCCCAGCAGCCGGGGGCCGCCCTCGGTGAGCTGGCGGCGCAGGCCCCGCCCGGCGAGCTCCCGCACCACGCGGGCCGGGTCCACGGCCGCCCCGTCGCCGGCGACCACGACCTCGGCGCCGGCCCCGACCGCGTCGGCGACCCGGTCGGAGGGCGCGGTGGCTCCGGTGACCACCAGGGTCGGCACCAGGGGGGAGGTGAACAGGGGCAGGGAGAAATCCAGGTCCAGGCTCGCGCTGACCACCGCGACGGCCGGGGCGGGGCCCTGCCCGGCGGCCGCGCGGCGGGCGGCGAAGGCCTCGCGCGCCCTGGCCGGACGGTAGCCCTCCTGGCGAACCGTTTCCGCGCCGACGACCACCACATCGGCGAGCGCGCGCAGGGTGCCGAAGATCCGCATGTCGGTCTCGCCGGAGATGGGCTGCGAGCGGCCGTCGTGCTGGGCCGCGCCGTCGAGGGTGGAGACCATGTTCGCCCGCAGCCAATGGCCTCCGTCGCCCAGCTCGGGGTACGCGTAGGCCTCCGCCAGCTCGTCCAGCGACCACTCCCGGTCGGCCTCCCCCCGGGACGCGGCGGGTGTCTGATCGGTCACAGGGAACAGGCGTCGCATCGGTGCAGTGTGCCACGCCCCGTAGAGTTAAGGGCTGTGTCAACCTCTCTCACCACCTCCGGTTCCGCCTCCGGACGACCCGCGGACAGGCCTCCGACAGCCGACGCCGGTCCGCAGGCCCTGACGGCCCGCGAGCCCCGGGTGGCCGCCGAACGCCTGGTGGCCGAGATGGTGCCGCCGCCGCGTTTCGACTCGGTGCGCTTCGACACCTACGACCCGGACCCGACCCGGCCCAGCCAGGCCGAGGCCGTCACCGTGCTGAGCGGCTTCGCCGCCGGTCTGGGCGGCGCGCACGCGACCGGCGCGGGCAAGCGCCGCTGGTTCGCCAAGAAGACCGCGGCCCCCACCGGCCCGCGCGGGGTCTACGTCGACGGCGGCTACGGCGTCGGCAAGACCCACCTGCTCGCCTCCCTGTGGCACGCCACGCCCGCCGAACCCGCCCTCAAGGCCTTCGGCACCTTCGTGGAGCTGACCAACCTGGTCGGCGCGCTCGGCTTCCAGCAGACCGTGCAGACGCTCGGCGGGCACCGGCTGCTGTGCATCGACGAGTTCGAGCTCGACGACCCGGGTGACACCGTTCTGGTGTCCTCGCTGCTCAGCCGCCTCGTGGAGCAGGGCGTGGCGCTGGCCGCCACCTCCAACACACTGCCCGGCAAGCTCGGCGAGGGCCGCTTCGCCGCCGCCGACTTCCTGCGGGAGATCCAGGGGCTGTCGGCGCACTTCCGACCGCTGCGCATCGACGGCCAGGACTACCGCCACCGGGGTCTGCCGGAGGCGCCCGCGCCGTTCTCCGACGAGCAGGTCGCCAAGGCCGCGTACGCGACCGAGGGCGCGAGCCTGGACGACTTCCCGGGCCTGCTGGAGCACCTGGCTCGGGTGCACCCGAGCCGCTACGGCGCACTGACGGACGGGATCACGGCCGTCTGCCTGACGGACGTCGGTCCGGTGCCGGACCAGTCGACGGCCCTGCGGCTGGTGGTACTGGCCGACCGGCTGTACGACCGGGAGGTCCCCGTGCTGGCCTCCGGAGTGCCCTTCGACCGGCTGTTCAGTGAGGAGATGCTGAACGGCGGCTATCGGAAGAAGTACTTCCGCGCCATATCCCGACTCACGGCGCTGGCGCGCGACGCGAAGCCCCTGGTGTCCCAGTAGGTTTGGGACCGCCGGGCTCTTCCGCGGCCCGGCCGTTTCCACCTCCGCGAAGGGATTCACCATGGCTGCCACACGCAACGCACACGCCGTCTGGGAAGGCGACCTGTTCGAGGGCAAGGGCGTCGTCACTCTCGACTCCTCCGGCCTCGGCAGCTACCCCGTCTCCTGGCCGGCGCGCACCGACGAGGCCGCGAACGGGCGGACCAGCCCGGAAGAGCTGATCGCCGCCGCGCACTCCAGCTGCTTCAACATGGCCTTCTCGAACGGGCTGGCGAAGGCGGGCAACCCGCCCACCAAGCTGACCACGTCGGCCGCCGTCACCTTCGTGCCCGGGCAGGGCATCACCGGCATCCACCTCACGGTGGAGGGTGACGTCCCGGGCCTGGACGACGAGGCCTTCGTCGCGGCCGCCGAGGACGCCAAGAAGAACTGCCCGGTCAGCCAGGCGCTGACGGGCACCACGATCACCCTCAGCGCCAAGCTCGTCTGACCCTCGGCCCTCCCCCGCTCCGGCGGCACGCTCCGGGCGCGGCACGGCGCCCGGGGGTGTGACGCCGGGGCGGAGCCCCTCGCGTCGGCGTTCGGCGGGCGGTCCCCCGTGGTACCACGGGGCCGGTCACCCCAACCGCCCAGCTCCACTTCCGCCGCCGGGAGTTGCCGATGTCCGTCAGCCGCCGCAGCCTGCTCGCCGCCGGCGGGGTCGCGTTCAGCGGGGCGCTCGGCGCCCTGTTCACCGGGCGCGCCGGAGCCGCCCGGGCGGCGCGACGCGGGTACGGTCCCTTGCTGCCCGATCCGCGCGGGCTGCTCGACCTGCCCCGGGGGTTCTCGTACCGGGTCCTGTCGCGCGCGGGCGATCCGCTGCGTTCGGGCGAGGGCCCCGTCCCGGCCAACTGCGACGGCATGGCCGCCTTCGGGGCGGGTGGGGGGCGGGTGCGGCTGGTGCGCAACCACGAGAACCGCACCACCGCCGTCCTGCGCGTACCCCCCGTCGCGGGACTGACGTACGACCCCGCCGCACTCGGCGGCTGTACCGTCCTCGACCTCGACGCGGCGGGCCGGGTCGCCGGCGAACGGGTGGCCCTTGCCGGTACCGCCGTCAACTGCGCGGGCGGCCGGACCCCCTGGAACACCTGGCTGAGCTGCGAGGAGACCGAGGACCGGGCGGGCACCTCCGGTTACACGGCGGACCACGGGTACGTCTTCGAGGTGGACCCCGCCGCTCCGGGACGCACCGGCGCGGTGCCGCTCACGGCGATGGGTCGGTTCGCGCACGAGGCCGTCGCCGTAGATCCGTACCGGGGCGTGGTCTACGAGACCGAGGACGCCTTCGTCGAGCCGTTCGGTCTCTTCTACCGCTTCCTGCCCGCCCGGCCGCTCGGCGGGACCGGCTCCCTGCGGGCCGGGGGCGCGTTGGAGGCCCTGCGCGTGCCGGGGCTGGCGGACCTGGCGGTGGTGGACGAGCCGGGGGCGGAGTTCCCGGTGGAGTGGGTGCCGGTCCCGGACCCCGGCGCGGCCGGGACCCCGATCCGGCTCCAGGACTTCGGGCGGCGCGGGATCACCCACGCGCAGAAGCTGGAGGGCTGCTACTGGGGCGGCTCGCGCGTCCACTTCGTGTCCAGCTACGCCCGTACCCGCGAGGGCGCGGGCGCCGACCACCACGGGCAGGTGTGGTCCTACGACCCGCTGCGCCGGCGGCTGCGACTCGACGTCCGCTTCGGTCCGGCCGCGGACACGGGGCTGCCGGGGGACTCCCCCGACAACATCTGCCTGGCGCCGGACGGCGGGCTCATGATGTGCGAGGACGGCGGTGGGGCGCAGTACGTCTTCGGCGTGGCGGTGGACGGCGAGGTCTACCCGGTGGCCCGCAACGCGCAGGACGTCGGGAAGCCGGGGGCGCCGGAGTGGGGGGAGTTCGCGGGGGTCGCCTTCTCCCCCGACGGGCGGACGATGTACGTCAACGCCTACACCCCGGGCACCACCTTCGCGGTGACGGGCCCCTGGCACTGACCCCGGGTGTCGCGCGCGCCGGGCGGGGAGCGCGTCCGGGAAGGACCTCGCGGACGGCGGCGCGACCGTCATGAAGGTCGTCGAGTGCCGTGCACGCCTACTTGGCACATAGTCATATATTTTGCCTGCGTGACCCTTTCTGTGCGCAAAGTGGCGGCCGCGGCCGCTCTCAGTGCCGCTCTCAGCGCCGCCCTCGCAGGATGCGGGGGCGGCGCCGGCACCTCGGACGCCGGCCGAGAGGCCCGTATGGGCACCGCCGGGCCCGCCTCCGCCGCCCCGTCGTCCGCCGCGGCGAGCCCCCCGGCGGCGTCCCCGCAGGGGGCACCCCGGGCCGGCGCGCCCGCGAAGCCCCCCACCCTCGCCCCCGGCCCCCACGGCCTGACCCCGGTCTTCGAGCGGGCCGGGCAGCGGACCGAGAAGACCGTGGCGCTGACCTTCGACGCCGACATGACCTCCGACCAGGGTCCGCGCGCCGCCGGCGGCGAGCGCTTCGACAACCCCCGGCTGATCGAGACGCTCCGCGCCCTCAAGGTGCCCTCGACCGTCTTCATGACGGGCCGCTGGGCCGAGGAGTACCCGGACCAGGCGAAGGCCATCGGCACCGATCCGAACTTCGAGATCGCGAACCACTCGTACAGCCACCACGCCTTCGCGTCACCCTGCTACGGACTGCCCGCGCTCGACGGCGCGGCCGCCCGCGCCGACGTGGACCGGGCCTTCGAGTCCTTCCGCAAGGCGGGGGCGGTCAACACGGTCCCCTACTTCCGCTTCCCCGGCGGCTGCTACGACGATCAGGCACTGCGGGCCCTGTCCACGGCCAAGGTCACCGCCGTCCAGTGGGACGTGGTCAGCGGGGACGCGTTCGCGACCGACCCGGACGCCGTGGCCGAACAGGTGCTCGCCGGAGTGAAGCCCGGCTCGGTGGTCGTGATGCACTGCACGCGCAGCGCCGCCCCGGTCACCGAGGAGGCCGTCCGGAAGATCGTTCCGGAGCTGCGCAAGCGCGGCTACCGCTTCGTGAAGGTGTCCGAACTGATCGGCACCTGAGCCCGGACCCGGCGCGGCCTCAGCCGGAGCAGGCGGTGCGCTGCGCGTCCTGCCACTCGCACACCGGGCACAGCACCACGCCCGGGGTGGCGACCCCGTACTCGGTGGGCCTGCCGCACTCCAGGCAGTCCGCGTACGGGGGCCCGTCCACCCGCCCGGCCGGAGCCGCCGGGGCGGGGCAGTACGACGGGGTCGCGTCCGACTGGTCCCTGTCCGACTGGTCCATACGTACGAGCGTACCCACTCGGGGCGCGCGCCGGCGGGGCGGGCCGCCGTGCCCGCACCGCCCCGCCGCGACCCCCTCAGTGCGCGGCGGTCGCCTCGGTGACCTCGCTCGGGCGGACGATGACGAAGCCCTCGCCGCGCAGCATCAGCTGGACGGCCTCGCCGGAGCCGCCCCGGATCATCGAGCCGACCGACTGGGAGCGGTGCAGTCCCGTCTCCAGCCGGGCGCTCCAACCGACCACCGCGTCGGTGTCGACGTAGACCGGCGCCTGCGGCGTGACCGGGATGATGATCGGGCTGCCGTCGCAGACCACGGCGAGCTTGCCGGTGCCGGTGAAGAGGCTGTTGAAGAGGCCGCCGCCGGTCATCCCGGCGCCCTTCACCATCTTGATCTCGTAGGACAGGGTCGGGTCGAAGCAGAGCACGTTGCGGCCGTTGACGGTCAGCGCGTCGCCGGGCTCGAAGTCGATGACGAAGCAGTTGCCTCCCTGGTGGGCGAACCAGGCCTCGCCCTGGCCGCGTACGGCCATCAGTGCCAGGCCCTCGCCCGTGACGGCGCGCTTGAGCATGCCGCCTATGCCCTGTCCCTTGCGCTCGAACTGGAGGTCGCCGCGGAAGGCGATCATCGAGCCCTGGCGGGCCAACATCTCGCCGTTGACGGTGTACTTCACCGACTTCGCGTTCTGGAGGGTCATGCCGGGGGCGGCGGGCGCCTGGGCCAGGTTCTCGGAGGCGAAAAGGTCACTCTTCATGCCTTCGATCCTCGCCGGGACGAGCCCCCTGGGCATCATCCTTAAGGGGGAGCCTGGCATCCTTGGCAGGATGAGCAGCCAGCACTCCCACGACACCACCGACGTCCCCGCCGTCGGGGCGGACCGTCCCTCCGGGCAGGGCCACCTCTCCCGCGACGAGGCCCCGCAGTTCGTCCTGCCGCTGGTCGTGCGCATCGAGAAGACCGACCCGCCGGCGCGGACGGACGCGCTGGAGACGGCGGCCCGCGCGGTGCTGGTCCTGCTGACCGACGAACGCGCCCGGGGCGGCGGCGAATGGGCCGAGGCGGTCCGCGACTGGCAGGACGCCCGGATCCGCAAGGTCGTCCGGCGGGCGCGCGGGGCGGAGTGGCGCAAGGCCGGGACGCTGCCGGGCGTCACGGTGCACGGCGCCGGGTCCCAGGTACGGGTCTTCCCGCCGGTGCCGCTCGACGGCTGGCCCAAGGAGCTGGCGAAGCTCCAGGTGTCGGGCACCGACCTGGACGACCCCGAGCCGGCCGACGCGGCCGCCGCCGGTGTTCCGGTGCTGTGGCTCAACCCGGATCTCGACATGTCGGCCGGCAAGGCGATGGCCCAGGCCGGACACGCGGCGCAGCTGGCCTGGTGGGAGCTGACGGACGCGGAGCGGACCGCGTGGCAGCAGGACGGTTTCCGGCTGGCCGTACGGACCGCTCCGCGCGAGCGGTGGGCGGAGCTGGGCGGCAGCGGCCTGCCGGTCGTCAGGGACGCCGGCTTCACCGAGATCGCCCCCGGCAGTTGCACGGTGGTCGCGGACCACCCGGCGCTGCGCGCCCGCCTCTGAGGCCGGCGGCGCCGCGCGGAACCTCAAATGTTGCTCTGAACGTCCCCCTCGGCGGGTTGGCGCGACCGTGCCGGGGCCATCACACCGGCACACGGTGCGAAGAGAGGGGGCGGGGGACATGAAGCCCATGGCACACCTGGGGGTGGGCATCGGCTGGCGGCCGGAGATCGCGGACGCGGTCGAGCGGCTGCCCGGTCTGGACTGGGTCGAGGTGGTGGCCGAGAACATCTGCCCGGGCCACCTGCCCGAGGCGCTGGTGCGGCTGCGCGAGCGGGGCACCCTCGTCGTGCCCCACGGGGTCTCGCTGGGCATCGGCGGCGCCGACCGCCCGGATCCGGCGAAGCTGGCGGCCCTCGGCGAGCGGGCGGTGGCGCTGGGGGCGCCGCTCGTCACCGAGCACATCGCCTTCGTCCGGACCACCTCGCCCGTGCTGGAGGCGGGCCACCTGCTGCCGGTTCCGCGCACGCGGGACGCACTGGACGTGCTCTGCGAGAACGTGCGGATCGCACAGGACTCCCTGCCCGTGCCGCTGGCGCTGGAGAACATCGCCGCGCTCTTCTCCTGGCCCGACGAGGAGCTGACGGAGGCGCAGTTCCTGACGGAGCTGGTCGAGCGGACGGGCGTACGGCTGCTCATCGACGTGGCGAACCTGCACACCAACCGGGTCAACCGCGGCGAGGACCCGGCAGCCGTACTGGACGCGATCCCCCTGGAAGCACTGGCGTACGTGCACGTGGCGGGTGGCATCGAGCGGGACGGCGTCTGGCACGACACGCACGCCCACCCCGTGCCCCCGGTGGTGCTCGACCTGCTGGCCGAGCTGCGCTCACGGGTGGACCCGCCCGGGGTGCTGCTGGAGCGGGACGACGACTTCCCGCCGGAGGAGGAACTGGCGGGCGAACTGGCCGCCGTCCGCGCGGTGGTGACCTCGCCCGCGCCGGGGGCGCGCGGCGCCGCGGGCCCGGGTACGGCCGCGGCCCGCGGAGCCGGGACCTCGGACACCGCTGCGGGGAGCCGGGACGGCGGGGGACCCGAGGCGGTGGCGCCCGCGAGCGCGGCCGCCCGGACGCGGCTCGGGCTGGGGCAGGCCGCCCTGCTGTCGGCGCTGGTGGCCGGGACGCCCGTGCCCGAGGGGTTCGACCGGCGGCGGATCCGGGTACAGGTCCGGGCGCTGGCCGCCAAGCGGGCCTCGGTCGTGGCCCGGCTGGCGCCGGAGCTGCCCGCGTTCCTCGGCGGCGAGCGGCCCTACCGCCGGGCGTTCCTCGACTATGCCAAGGGCCGTCCCATGACGGCCGGCTACCGCCGGGACGCACTCGACTTCGCCGAGCACCTTCTGATCCGGGACCTCCCGGCCGACCCGGCCGCCCGCCGCCGGCTCACCCGGTGGTGGCAGGACCGGGCCGGGGCGCGGCCGCCCCGCCGGCTCGCCCGCTGGGCCCGGGCGCTCGTGGGGAGAGCGGCATGAACCTCTTGGCCCTCGCGATCTGGATCGCCGTGATCACCTGCTCCGTCCTGCTGGTCCGGGGCCTGCGCCGGTCCCGGCCGGCGCCGGTCAACCCCCCGCCGCGCCTGCACGACCTGTCCGAGGCCGCGTTCCTGACGGGCGGTCCCGGCACGGTCGTGGACACCGCGCTGGTCTCGCTGCTCGGCGACGGCCGGCTGCTGCTCGGCGGCCCGGGCATCGTCCACGTACGCCCGGGCGCGCGCGCCGCGGATCCCGCCGAGCGCGCCGTCCTGGAGGCTCATCGGGGGGCGCCTTCGGGCTGGCTCTACCAGGTGCGCTACGCGGCCATGCGCGACCCGGCCGTACAGGAGACCGGGGACGGGCTGGCCGCCCGCGGGCTCATCGCGCCGCCGCGGGCGGGGCGGGCGTGGCGGCGCCGGGGCACGGCCCTGGCCGGCGTGTGCGCGCTGCTGCTGCTCCTGTCGCTGCCGCTCACCTTCATCGGCCTCGCCGTCGGTCCCACCTCGCAGATCCCGTTCATCGCCAAGGTGTTCCCGATCCTGGTGGCCGGCGTCGTGGTGGGCGCGGTCTGCGCGGCGCGCGCCGGGCGGCGGGTCACCCCGGCGGGGCGGCGGGCCCTGGGCGAGATCCGCGCGCGGTACGTGAACGACCTGAACCCGTACGTGCGGACCGCGCTGTTCGGGCTGCGCGGACTGCCGGACGACCCGATCCGCGAGCAACTGACGGCGGCCGCCCGGAGCACCCGGTTGGCGGCGGCGCAGGCGGCCTCCCGCACGCACGGAACGGGCACCCCGGGCGAGTCCGGCGGCGAACTGCTGCCGCTGGTTTGGTGCGCCGGGAGCGACGGCGGGGGCGGCGGCTCCAGCGGCGGTTCCGGCTGCGGCTCGGGGTGCGGCTCCGGTTCGGGGTCCTCCGGCGGCGGCTGCGGGAGCAGCGGTTCCAGCTGCTCCTCCAGCAGTTCGAGTTGCGGCAGCTCCTCCAGCAGTTCGAGCTGCGGCAGCTCCTCCGGGTCGAGCTGCTCCTCCAGCAGTTCCTGAGCTCCCGCCGAACGGCAGCCACGGGGGGAGCCGCGGACGCAACGCGTGCGTGGACCGCCACGTGGAGCGGTATGTGCTGACGGGCGCCACTGCGGGCGGCGCGTCACATGTGCGCCGCATCCGGAGCCCGCACCGGTGTCGCTGGACGACCGGGCAGCGAGCGCCCGCGGGGCGCTGCTGCCGGCTGTCGTCTGAACTTCCGGGCGCGGTCTCCGGCTGCGTCGTTTCGGGGGCAGGGCCTCCCGATCCACCGGAGGGGGTCACCTGACGGTGTGGTCGTCCTCCGGTCCTTCCCCCCAGGGGAGGTCTCAGGCGAGTCCGGCCACCAGATCGGCGACGGACTTGCGGCGTCCGGTGTAGAAGGGCACCTCTTCACGGACGTGCATGCGGGCCTCGGAGGCGCGCAGGTGACGCATGAGGTCGACGATGCGGTACAGCTCGTCGGCCTCGAAGGCCAGCATCCACTCGTAGTCGCCGAGGGAGAAGGACGCGACGGTGTTCGCGCGCACGTCCGGGTAGCCGCGGGCCATCTTGCCGTGGTCGGCGAGCATGCGGCGGCGGTCCTCGTCGGGCAGCAGGTACCAGTCGTAGCTGCGCACGAAGGGGTAGACGCTGACGTAGTCGCGGGCGACCTCGTCGGCCAGGAAGGCCGGGATGTGCGACTTGTTGAACTCGGCCGGGCGGTGCAGGGCCATGTTCGACCACACCGGCTCCAGCGCACGGCCCAGACGGGTGCGGCGGAAGAGGTTGTAGGCGCTCTGCAGCTCGTCCGCGGTCTCCGCGTGCCACCAGATCATGACGTCCGCGTCGGCGCGCAGGCCGGACACGTCGTAGGTGCCGCGCACGGTGATGTCCTTGGCGGCCAGCTGGTCGAACAGCTCCTGGACCTCGTCGGCGTAGCCGCTGCGGTCCTCCGGGAGGACGTCCTTCAGTTTGAAGACGGACCACAGGGTGTAGCGAATGACCTCGTTGAGGTCCTTCGCCTTCTTCCCCGCGTTGGGAATCTTCTCTGGTGCAGTCATGTTCCCATTGTCCCGTGCGCTGATCAGTGGTCCGTGCCAGGGGTGCCCGTCGCGGCGAGGACCGCGTCCGCGGCCTTGCCCGCACTGGCCACGCAGGCCGGGATGCCCACCCCGTCGTAGAGGGCGCCGCACACCGCGAGGCCCGGCAGGGCCGCGACGGCGGCGCGGATCCGGGCCACCCGGCCGAGGTGGCCGACCGGGTACTGGGGCAGTCCGCCGTCCCAGCGGGTGACGGTGGAGGCGACCGGCCGGGCCGTGAGCCCGACGGCCTCCCCGAGATCGGCGAGGGAGACGTCGACGAGCTCGCCGTCCTCCCGCTCCAGGTCGGCCTCGTCGGCGTACCGGCCCACGGAGGTCCGCAGCAGGAACAGGTCGGGATCGGCGCCGGCCCATGCCCACTTGTTGCTGGAGAAGGTGGAAGCCTTGATGGTCCGGCCGTCGACGGGCGGTACGAGGAAGCCGCTGGCGCCGCCCCCGGTGACGGAGTCCGGCAGGTCGCGGCGCCGGAAGGCCATGGTGACCAGGGCCATCGAGGCGTACTCGACCGCGCGCAGCTCGGCCGAGGCGGCGGGGGCGAGAGCGTCCAGCAGCCGCGCGGCGGGCCCGGCCGGCACGGCCAGGACCACACCGTCGGCTTCGATGGCCTCGGCCTCGTCCCCGGCCACCACCCGCCAGCCGTCGGCCGTACGGAGGACCTCCCGCACGGGAGTACGGGTGAGGACGCGCGCCCCGGCCGCCCGGCAGGCCTCGGCGACGGCGAGCGGGAGCCGTCCGATGCCGCCGTCGATCCCGGCGAAGACGGGGCCGGCCGCCTGGGGCTGCTCGGCCGCCCGGCGCTGGAGTTCCCGTACGCCGTCGACGAGTGAGGCGTGCGTACGGGCGGCCTCGAAGAGCTGGGGCACGGCGGCCCGCATCGAGATGCGGTAGGCGTTGCCCGCGTAGACCCCGCCGAGGAGCGGTTCGACGAGCCGGTCGACGACCTCGCGGCCGAGGCGGGCCGCGACGTACTCGCCGACGGCGACGTCCTCGCCGATCTCGGTGGGCGCCAGGGTGCGCTCGGCCTCGATCCGGGCCAGGCCGTCCGGGGAGAGCACTCCGGAAGCGGCGAGCGGCGCCAGGTCGCCGGGGACCCCCATCACGTGCCCGCGCGGCATGGGCCGCAGCGCGCCCCGGGTCCACAGGTGGGCGGTTGCGGTGGCGGGCGCCCGGAGGGCTTCGCCGAGGCCCACGGCCCGCGCGAGCGCCACGGCTTCGGGGCGGCGGGCGAGTACGGATTCGGCGCCGAGGTCGACGGGAACGCCGGCGAGCTCACCGGCGTACAGCTTGCCGCCGAGCCGGGGGCCGGCCTCCAGGAGGGTGACGCGCAGGCCGTCGGCGAGCAGCCGGTGGGCCGCCGCGAGGCCCGCGATGCCGCCGCCGATGACGACGACATGGCCCTGGGGCCGGGCCGGGCCGCCGTCGCCGCCCGGCCGATCCGTACGCGTGTCCGCTTCGTGCATGGACACATCGTCTCAGACCGATCACCGAGGCCGGACCGTGACCGCATCGGGACCGGTCCGGGACCGCAGGTGCGAAACCCGGAGCGGGACCTCGTGCGTCGAACCCGCAACACCAGCCGAACCTCGGGGGTTTACCGCGATGCACACCGTGATCAGACAGCGCTCCGCAGCGGCCGTGGCCGCCCTCTCCCTCACCGGGGCGCTCGCGCTCGCCGGCTGCGGCGCGAGCGGCGAGGCCCGTGACACCGCCAAGGCCGAACAGGCCGCGGTCGCGCCCGCGCAGGACGGCAAGGCGCCGGAGGGCGCGAAGGGAGCGGGGTCGGCGGCCGCCCCCTCGGCGGCGCCCTCCTCGGGGGACAAGCACGCGCAGCCCCCGGCCGTCGTCCGGCAGAACGTCATCCGCACGGCGACGCTCGGCGTGGAGACGACGGACCCGCAGAAGGTGCTGGCCTCGGCCCGCGCGGCGGCCGACGGCGCGGGGGGCTACGTGGGCAACGAGTCCACCCGGCGCGGCGAGAACGGCCGGATGACCTCGACGCTGACCCTGCGGGTGCCGGGCGAGCGCTACGACGCGGTGCTCGGCACCATGGAGGGCAGTGGCAAGCTGCTGCACCGCAAGGTCGACACGCTGGACGTCACCGAGAAGGTCGCCGACATCGGCAGCCGCGTCGCCTCCCAGCAGGCCAGTGTGGCCCGGGTGCGGGAAATGATGGGCAAGGCGTCGGCGCTGAGCGAGATCGTGATGCTGGAGGGCGAGCTGAGCCGGCGCCAGTCCGACCTGGAGTCGCTGCTGGCTCAGCAGACGGCGCTGAAGGACCAGACCTCGCTGGGCACGATCACGCTGGAGGTCTCGGAGCCGCCCGTGAAGCCGGAGCAGGAGAAGAAGGAGAGGGAACCGGCCTTCACCGACGCCCTGCGCGGCGGTTGGGAGCTCTTCACGACCCTCGTGCGCTACCTGGCGCTGGCGGTGGGCGCGGTGCTGCCCTTCGCGCTGGCGGCCGCGGTGGTCCTCGCGGGCCACCGGCTGCTGCGTCGGCTGCGCCCCGCGAAGCCGAAGGAAGGCCTGGCGGCCGGGACGGTGCCCGCGGCCCGGCAGCCCGGCGTGCCGGCGGCCCGGACCGCCCCCGACGCGGCCGGATCGGGCGGGGACGTGCAGGCCGACTGAACACCCGTACGGGCGGCGGCCCGTAGCGTGTCCTTCGAACGACGACGATCACGGCGGCGGAGGACGGTGCGGACATGGCGACGGAACGACTGGTGGTGGTCGGCGGGGACGCGGCGGGGATGTCCGCCGCGTCTCAGGCCAGGCGGCTCAGGGGCCCGGCCGACCTGGAGATCGTCGCCTTCGAGCGGGGGCACTTCACCTCGTACTCCGCGTGCGGGATCCCGTACTGGATCGGCGGCTTGGTCCCCGACCGGGACGACCTGATCGCGCGCACCCCTCAGGAGCACCGCGAGCGGGGCATCGATCTGCGCACCCGCACCGAGGTCGTGGAGCTGGACCTGGCGGGCCGCCGGGTCCGCGCCCGCGATCTGGACACCGGGTCCGAGTCCTGGACGGGCTACGACAAGCTGGTCCTGGCCACGGGCGCCCGTCCGGTCCGCCCCCGGATCCCCGGCATCGGCGCCCACGGGGTGCATGGCGTCCAGACCCTGGACGACGGCCGGCGCCTCATGGCCGACCTGGAACGCGCCGGGATCCGGCGGGCGGTCGTGGTCGGCGCGGGCTACATCGGCGTGGAGATGGCGGAGGCACTGGTCGGGCGTGGCTTCGAGGTCACCGTCCTGCACCGGGGCGAGCAGCCCATGGCCACGCTCGACCCGGACATGGGCAGCCTGGTGCACCGCGCCATGAACGGCATGGGGATCCGCACGGTCGCCCGCGCCGAGGTGACGAAGATCCTCACCGACGAGGAGGGCCGGGCCCGCGCGGTCGCCACGGCGGCCGGCGAGGAGTACCCGGCGGACGTGGTCGTGCTCGGCATCGGCGTGGAGCCCCGCACCGCCCTGGCGCGCGCGGCGGGACTTCCGCTCGGCACCTCGGGCGGCCTGCTCACCGACCTGTCGATGCGGGTGCGGGGCCACGAGGACATCTGGTCGGGCGGCGACTGCGTGGAGGTCATGGACCTGGTCGCGGGACGCACCCGGCACATCCCGCTGGGCACGCACGCCAACAAGCACGGGCAGGTCATCGGTTCGGGCGTGGGCGGCGGATACGCGACGTTCCCCGGGGTGGTGGGCACGGCCGTCAGCAAGGTCTGCGACCTGGAGATCGCCCGGACCGGGCTGCGGGAGAAGGACGCGCTGGAGGCGGGTTTGCGGTTCGTGACGGCGGCCATCACCTCCACCAACACCGCGGGCTACTACCCGGGCGCGGCGCAGATGACGGTCAAGATGCTGGCCGAGCGCCGCACGGGCCGGCTCCTCGGCGCGCAGATCGTCGGCGGCGCGGGGGCCGCGAAGCGGGTGGACGTCGCCGCGGTGGCCCTGACCGCCGGGATGACGGTGGAACAGGTGGTGTCCCTGGACCTGGGCTACGCCCCGCCGTTCTCCCCGGTGTGGGACCCCGTCCTGGTGGCGGCCCGCAAGGCGGTCTCCGCCGTGCGCGCGGCGGGAGTCTAGAAGCGGCGGGGCCCTGGAACGCCGGTCCCGCGCCGTGTGGTTGCCGTGGATCCCTTGGGAGTCGGTTGTCGCGAGTGCCTCGGCGAGGTCACCTGCGGCCCATAGGATGGTGTCGTCCTCGTCGACCTGCCAGCGGGTGGTGTCCCAGCGGTACCAGCCCAGGCCGGGAACGTGGCGGAAGTCCTTGGAGTACAGGCGGACGAAGAGCTTGGCGTTGCCGCGGTCGCTGAGGGTGTCGGGGACGAGTCCGGCGTGCGTGGCGTGGTCGAGGTGTGCCTGCTCGCCGGCCTGCGCGGGCAGGGGCGGAGGCGGGGCTTGGGCGAGGATCTGCGCGGCGACGGCCTTGTACCGCCGCCTGCTGCGCAAGCGCGGCGTAACCGAGCACGAGGTCTCGTGCATCCCCAACCCGTTCCATACGGCGTCATCCCCCTGAGCCCGTGACTGAAGGGATTGTTCCATGGGCCCGCCAGCGTCTCCGCAGGACGGCATTCTGAAACGATCAGTAAGTCTTCCGGTGGGGGTGTGAGGCATGGAGTTCGAGGTGGGGCTGCCGCACTACGGGCGCCGGCCAGGCAAGCGGCGCTTGCCACCGCATGCACGTCGGAAAAGGTGGACGTCCCTGGGCTCGTTCTTCCTCGTCCGCTTCCTCATCTCGCTGCCCGAAGACCCCATCACAGCGTTCTCCGCTCTATTCGAGCCAGTACAGAAGGCCTTTCGGCTCCTGATGCGGCTGTGGGCCGGGCCGGGCATGCGGGGCGGATGGGACAGCGATGCGGGACGACTCGTTCTTGCGGTGCATACGGCGTACTGGGTAAAGGATGCGCTGCGCGCGGAGGAGCCGGACTGCCTGCTCGTCGTGGCGGACGGCAGGGTCGCCGTCCGGGCCGCCTGGCAGAACGCACCGGAGGCGGTCTCCTGTGGGCATGCGGGTGTGCGGCGCATCCCGTGGCCGCGACGGACGCGGCGGCGCCTGGACATCGTTTGCTCGGACGGCTCCTGGCTGACCATTCGCACCTCCCAGGCCGCGTCCGCCGACCGTATCCGTGCGCTTCTCTCGACTCAGGAGACGTCCTGACGATCCGGGGTAGCCTGAGCGCCTACCGTGGGCTGCGCACCTAGTTGGTGGCCCGCAGGGCAACGGCGCCCGCCTCTACCTGCGATGACTTCGGGAGAATTCCCTGTGCGGGCCCGTCCGCTAGGCATGCGGCAAGATGGGAATCCGCTGGGGTGGCCGCCCGCGGCTGCGGCCTGAGAGAGACGCGATGCTGACCTACTCGGCCATCTCCCCGGGCGACATACGAGTGATCTTCTGTCCCTCCGCGGTCTCGCCCAGGGTCAACGCGCCGATCCAATTGCCGCCCTCGGGATACTCCCAGTTGGCCACGTCACAGAGCAGTGCCTGAAGCTGGTCGCGAGGCACCAGCTCGCCGGGCTGGAATCCTTCCTGCCCGGCGGGGGAAGTCCACGGCACGACCCTGCACACCTCGATCCAGCCGCGGTCCACGAGACCGAGCAAGACCTGCGCCAGTCCGCTGACCGGCGAGGACTGATCGGCATATTCGAGATCACCCCAGACGCCGGGCAGGATATCGATCTCACAGGAATTGATCAGGAAGGCCCTCTCCGACTCAGTCAGGGCCTCCCACTTCTGCTTGCTCACGCGGTCATCGTCGCAGAAACCGGGACACAATCAGCCCCGACATCGGACCAAGCGACCCAGCCGCCACGGTCTTGTCCCGGCCTCCCGATCCCGGTGAACCTTTGCGGTCACAGCAACTGGCTGTAGCACCACCTCCAGGGTGGGCTTGCGCCGGCCGGTCCCGATCCGCGACGGCGTACTGGGCGAGATGTCGGTCGCGCGGCTGACATCGGCGAGTGTGACGCCACGGCGCTCGCGCACGCCCCGCAGCCGGGGCCCCACCGCTGCCGGCATCTGGGCCACGTCGTCCCCTGCCACCGTCCCTGTTCCTTCCCGCCGTGCCACTTCACCACCCTGTCCTGCGAGCTTGCCGGAATGGCAACGCTGATCGCGCCGAGTGGCCGCCGCGCCGCAGGCTGTTCGCGGTGGCGACCTTGATCCGGCGGATCTCCAGGCGGCCGTGGCTGATGCCCCGGGGTGCGTCCCTGAAGCGGGATGTCCTGCCAGGGAAGGGACTTGAGCTGCCGGCGCAGCTTCGTCTGGTTGCCCTTGACGATCACGTCGGCGGCTTCCTCGCTCGCTTTCAGCAGCCGCATTGACCGCTCCTGGTCCGTCGTGGCCCGCGTCGAGCTCGGCAGTCCCGGCGCGGGGATGTCCGGCGCCGCACGAGCGGCCCGGCCGGAGCTGCTCAGGCGCCCGGCCGCCGGTAGGACGGTCAGGACATAGTCCGCCTGCTCCAGGCCGACGTTCCCCGGCCGTCAGCCCACCACGTACGGAGGGACGGCGAGCAGCATGCCTTCACGCCGATCCAGTCCCGGCCGGCGGGGCCCAACCGTCCGTGTTCACGCCTGCACGCTGTCCGTCCACGGCCGGACACCGCGCTCGCCGCGTCCGCTTCCGGGTGTGGAAGCCACCGCCGTCACCGTGCGCGTCCAGCCCCCTTGGTGGGCGCGGCCTACTGCTTGTGGGCAGGGACTGCGGCTTCGGCCGGGGCCGGCTGTCCGGGCGCAGCGGCGGCCGGTGTGGTGGTGGAGCGGGAGCGGGCCGGCGCCGGGGAGACCGGGACGCGGGCGCGGCCGGCGCGGAGGGCGGTGTCGTCAGGCAGTGCAGGGTCGCGCCCACGAGGCGGCCGGCCGCGGTGGAGGATGGGCCGTCCTTCCAGGAGGTGTTCTCGCCGAGGCGGGCCAGGTGCGCGGCGAGCAGGCCGGGCCGCTTACCGCCGTCGACGGTTCAGCATCCCGCCCAGGCAACAGCCGACAACCTGTGCCGAATGCGCCAGCCCCCTGAAGCCGGGCAGGAATCAGATACGCCTGACCTGCTCAGCTGCCTGCCGCATCAAACGGTCCTACCGGAACCAGAAGGGTTGGACCCCACGAGCACTCACTCGACCTTCGCTGAGAATCGCTCAACCTGTGACAGGTCACCCTGGCTCCGGCCTTTTCGCGGAGAACGCTCAAGTCGACATCGCCCTGTCCTCGAACGAGTTGGCGGTTGCCGACGGGACCACGAGGAAGACCAGTGCTGCGAGGGCCGCCACGCTCGCTGCGAGTGCCAAAGTGCATGAAAGAGACCAAGCCGCGACTGGTCCGGCAACTGCTGACCCCAGGGCGAATCCGGTGATCTTAAGGCTGGCGCCGGTGGTGAAGATCTGGCCTCGCAGGTGATCTGGGGCCTCGAAGGTGCGGGCTCCTGCCTGGTCTCCACCCTCGCGGGCGACGTCGAGCCTTGGGCAGCGTGCACGACGCCATGGCCGCCGCCGAGGGCCTTGAGATCCCCATCCGCATCTGCACCCCCGCCACCGTCTCGCGCTCCGGGCCGCTGCCCGTGACGGTCTTCCTCCACGGTGGCGGATGGGTCCTCGGAGACCTGGACAGCCAGGACCACATCGCCCGCATCACCGCCAACCGCTCATGCGCCTGCGCGTTTGCCGTGTGTTTCCGGCTCACTCTCAGGCGTGTATCGGAGGTGCTCGGGGATTGAGCAACATCGGAACGAAGGGGACGCCGCTGGGGCGAGTGGGGCGTGATGGGAGTGACAGGAAAACACCTGTGCGGATGTAAATCACCGTTGTTACGCTTCGAGGCGATCGGAGGGGGGACCGGTCGAAGAGCCAGGCCAGCCAGCCCGCGAGAGCGTCTGAGAACGGCCAGCTCCCACATCGCCCCTCTTCCTGTGCTCGCCCACGAGAGGGTGGTTGTGGAACCAGTAACAAGACGTTCAACGCGGCTGCGCCGTGGGCTGGGAGCCGGCATGCTGGCCCTAGTCACCGGCGCCGCGTCCCTAACCCTGACCCCCACCCCGGCTGTCGCCGCCGCGGCCGCCAGCGCCGCCGCCGAGCTGGTGCTGCCCGCGGCTCCGCGAGGCCTCCCGGCCAGGGACCAGCTGTTCGTGGCCGGCGACACCGGGCTGCTGCACGCCCTCGAAGGCAGCGATCAGTTGCTGTGGACCCGGTACGACACCGGCGCCACCACCGACACCGGGCTGCGACTGCCCGCCCCGCTCAGCGGTGATCTGAACCAGGGCGTGCCCTCGGGGAGCTACCGGGGGGAGCCGGACCACCGCTACGGAACGTCCTCCGACACGGCGGCGATCCCCACGGCGGCGACGGCGACGACGCCCGCCAAGGTCGGCCTGTACGACCTGGCTTCCGGCCGGCCCGTCGCGGTGGGCACTGTCGAGGTTCCCGCCGGGCAGAGCTACTACGGGACGTACGGGCGCACCGTGGTGACGTTCGAGGGCAGTTCCTCCGGCGTGACCGGCTGGTTCCTGAACCGGCTGGACGGCGGCTCCACGGTCCGCACGAAGGTGGCGCTGCCGGCCGGTGCGGCCCTGGCGACCTCGGTGCACGACGGCGACCAGAGCTCGCTGATTGTGCGGCACCGCCTGGACGGCCTCAGTCACTCCGTCCTCGTGGATGTGGTGACGGGGCAGACCACCGCCCTGCCGGATGAGGAGGAATACGACTTCGCGCACACCTTCCGACTGGCCAAGGGCAAGGTGCTGCGCACCGGCGAGCAGAACATGGTGGATGCCCTGGACCGGGCGCAGCCGCAGACCGTGCTGAGCTCGACCTACTTCAATCCGGTGTCCGGCGAGCTGCGGCTGCTCGGCGACTGGCTGGTGGGCACCGAGTCCGCCGTGGGCAGCTCCGGTGACAATCGCGGTCGTCCCCTGCACTTCGCGCCCATTGGCTCGCACTCCGGAATCGTCGAATACCTGCTGGAGTTCGCCGACGCCCAGCTGCTGCCCGCGCCGGACGGCTCACTCATCGCGGTCGGAAGCCCGAAGGCCCCCGCATACGGCACCCAGCCCCAGACCGGGGTGTTCCGGCTCACCGCGGACGGTACCGCCAAGCCGTTGGCCGGCAAGCTGGCCGGCGTCCCCCTTGCGCCCGCCACCGTGTTCGGCCTGTCGATCGGCGGCGGCGTGCTCACCGCCGCCTCGGACACCGTCCACTTCCAGCCGGGCGACACCACGGGCGCGTTCCGCAGCTACCGGATCTCGAACGACGCCACTCCGGTCAAGACCTTCGAGTACCTCGACGGCATGCACACGATCAGCGAGTGCCACTACCCCAAACCCGGCTGCGCCGGTCTGCGGTCCACCGGGGATGGCCGCTACCTGGAGCACGAGCCGGTGATCCGCAACGCGGCCGCGATCCGCAAGGCCGGCAACCGGGACTGGGCGGGCAGCATTCCCGTCGGTGACCTCGACGGTCTGCAGACCGCGGACGCCTCGGGCCGCTACGTGGCGCTCGCCCAGACCGCCTACGGCAATGCGGCGTCCAACCACCTGACGATCATCGGCGACCTCGACACCCGCGCCGAGGTGTTCCGCACTCGGGCGACAGGCGTCGCGGTGCAGGGCGACACCCTGTGGACCTCCAAGGAGGGCAGCACCACCGTCTACGCCACCGACATCCGGGGCGAAATGGACCGCGGCACCTTCACCACGCCGTGCCCGGCCACGCTGCTCGAGGCCGTCGGGCGGTTCGTCAGCTGGGGCTGCCAGGACAACGAAGGCACCGTGCGCACCAGCGGGGTGTACGACACGGTGACCCGCCACACCCTCTCGGTGCCGGTGCAGACTGTCGGCTGGTCCAACGTGACCTGGGGCCGGGAGTCGCTGCTCGGCAACGGCTATCTGGTACGCCAGGACCGGGCCACCGGCCGGCTGCTGCTGCTCGACTTCCACGACGGCATCAAGGTCTCCGGCGGCGAGAACACCGTGCAGGTCCGCACGCTCGCCGAGGGCAAGGTGTGGAAGACCTTCCGGCAGCCGCAGAGGTCCTGGGCCGTCGACCGCACCGGTGCGAACGTCGTCTGGACTGACGCCGACGGGCAGCGGATCCATGTCGCCGGCAACGGCATCCCTGCCCTCCAGGCCGGCAACCGCTTCACGGCGCTCGCTCCGGCGCGGCTGCTGGACACCCGGGAGGCCGTCGGCCGTCCGGGGACCGTGCCGGTGGCGGCGGGCGGCGAAGTGTCGTTGCAGGTCGCGGGCCGGTCGGGAGTGCCGCAGTCCGGCGCGAAGGCGGTCGTGCTGAACGTGACGGTGACCGACCCGAAGTCCGACGGCCACCTGACCGCCTGGCCCTCGGGCACCACCCGCCCCGACGCCTCCAACCTCAACTGGACGACCGGGCAGAGCGTCGCGAACCAGGTCGTGGTGCCAGTGGGCGAGGACGGCAAGGTGAACCTGCGCAACGCAGGCTGGGGCACGGCGCATCTCATCGCCGACGTATTCGGCTACTACTCCGCGGACGCCGGCGGCAGCACCCTCTTCACGGCCGGCCCGGCGCGACTGCTGGACTCGCGAGCCGCGGTGGGCCGGCCAGGTACCACCCCCGTACCCGGCCGCGGTGAGGTCTCACTACAGGTCGCCGGGCGCGGCGGTGTCCCGCAGAGCGGCGTCCGAGCCGTGGTGCTGAACGTAACGGTGACCGAGGCGAAGGAGGGCGGGCACCTGACGGTGTGGGCGTCGGGCACCACGCGCCCCGACTCGTCCAACCTCAACTGGACGGCGGGCCGGACCGTGCCCAACCACGTGGTGGTACCGGTCGGCGCGGACGGCGCGGTGAAACTGTTCAACGCGAGCTGGGGCACCGCCCACCTGATCGCCGACGTCTTCGGCTACTACTCCGACGACCCGGCCGGCGCCACCTTCCACCCCGCCGGGCCCAAGCGCGTCCTCGACACCCGGACCACTGGGGCGGTCGCGGCGCGGGCGAGCACCGTGCTGGACCTCTCCGGCAGCCCTGAACTCGGCGGCGCCAAGGCGGTCGTGCTGAATGTGACGGTGACCGACCCGAAGTCCGACGGCCACCTGACCGTCTGGCCCTCGGGCACCACCCGCCCCGACTCGTCCAACCTCAACTGGACCACCGGCAGCACCGTGGCCAACCTGGTGACCGTGCCCGTGGGCGCCGACGGCAAGGTGGAGATCGCCAACCTCGGCTGGGGCTCCACGCAGGTGATCGTCGACCTCTTCGGCTACTTCGGCTGACCGAAAACCCGCGAATCGCCTACCGGCTCGGCGCACCGCCGCTGACGGCGGCGACTGCTGCACCCCGCCTCCCCGCCGAGCACCAGCTCGGCGGGGAGGCGCACTTCTGCAGCCACCGTCTGGCGCATGCGGCGTCGCTGTCGCCGTCTCGCACGGCCGCCAGGTTCCAGCCGCCGAGTGGGACAAGACCTTCGGCGACCCGCGTCTCTGCGCGGCTCGCCGACCGGTCCTCTTCCTGCTCGGCGAGGTACTCAAGGTGCTCGTCCACAGCGTCCACGGACCGTCGGCTGGCCCAGACCGCGAAGTCACAGCACTCGAACAAGTAGGCATGCGCGGCATGAAGCGTCGCAGCCGCCGCGTTGTCGTCCGCATCCTCGGGGCCGTCCTGCCCATCGTTGTGGCAGTACTCGCTGAGCATGTACTCGGCCACACCCCGTTTCACGGCCGTGAAGGCGGTCGAGTCCCCGAGGCAGGCCTCCCACACGGAGTTCAGCAGGGGCCGCAGACCCATCGTGAACGGTGCCCGATCCTCCTCGGGCAGTGCTTCATGCCAGCTCATGAGCCGTTCAGCTGTGCCGGCGGCGAAAACTCCGCGCTCGCTCGACGACATGGCCGTCAGGCGCTCCTCCACCGACGCCGACAACTCCTGCCACGTGTTCAAACCGAGCCGGTCCCGCGCCGTGTCGGGCACGGCGCGGGACCGGCGTCGCGGTCGTGCCGCCCGCTCAGCGCGCGGTCTTGGTGTGGACGTAGTCCACCAGGCGGGTCAGCGCCTGCGGGTCCGTGGTCGGCAGGACACCGTGGCCCAGGTTGAAGATGTGGCCCTCCAGGCCCGCGGCGGCGGCGAGGACCTCGTCCGTCTTCGCCTCGACCGCCTCGGTGGTGGAGAAGAGCACGGCGGGGTCCAGGTTGCCCTGGAGCGCCTTGCCGGGGCCCACCCGGCGGACGGCCTCGTCCATCGGGATCCGCCAGTCGACGCCCATGACGTCCGCGCCGGCCTCGCCCATCAGCCCGAGCAGCTCGCCGGTGCCCACGCCGAAGTGGATGCGCGGGACCCCGTACGAGGCGACGGACTCGAAGACCTTCGCCGAGGCCGGCATCACCGAGCGGCGGTAGTCCGCCGGGGCCAGCGCGCCGACCCACGAGTCGAAGAGCTGGACGGCGGAGACGCCCGCCTCGATCTGGACCTTGAGGAAGGCCGAGGTGATCTCCGCGAGGCGGTCCAGCAGGTCCGCCCACAGCTGCGGGTCGCCGTACATGAGCGCCTTGGTGTGCTCGTGGTTGCGCGACGGTCCGCCCTCCACGAGGTAGCTCGCGAGGGTGAAAGGCGCGCCGGCGAATCCGATCAACGGCGTGGCGCCCAGTTCACCCGTGAGCATGCCGATCGCCTCGGTGACGTAACCGACGTCCTCGGGGGTGAGGTCGCGCAGCTGTGCGAGGTCCTCGCGGCGGCGGATCGGCTGGGCGACGACCGGGCCGATGCCCGGCTTGATGTCCAGGTCGATGCCGATGGCCTTGAGCGGGACCACGATGTCCGAGAAGAAGATCGCCGCGTCGACGTTGTGGCGGCGGACGGGCTGGAGCGTGATCTCGGTGACCAGGTCGGGCCGCATGCACGACTCCAGCATCTGCGTCCCCTCGCGCAGCTTCCGGTACTCGGGGAGCGAGCGCCCGGCCTGCCGCATGAACCACACCGGCGTGTGCGGCACGGGTTCGCGCCTGCACGCCTTCAGGAAGGCGGAATCGTACGTCTGACTCGGCTGGCCCGTGGACGGGGTCTCTCCGGCGCCGGCGGAGCCTGGCGCGAGGGGAAGGTCGTTGGCACTCACGACCCAAATCTTCGCACGTATGAAGAAGTGCCCGCCCCGGCGAGGGTGTCCCTGCGCCGCGCGGGCCCACGTTCCGCCTAGTCTTCCCCGCATGGCTGCGGCTCAGGGACGATTTTCAGATGGCGCTGACGGTACGGACAGCGCGAAGGAGAGCTCCGTCCCGCTCCCGTTCCGCCGGGCGGTCGACGGCTTGAAGAAGGCGCGGCTGCGTCCGGGGATCGAGATCGACCCCACGAAGCCGCCGCAGAGGCTGGCGCCGTACGCCTACGCGCTGGAGGCGGCGGTCGTCGACGGCGAGGACGACCTGGCCGACGGCCGGCTCATCCTGCTGCACGACCCGGCGGGGCACGACGCCTGGCACGGGACCTTCCGGCTGGTGACGCTCGTACGGGCGGAACTGGAGCCGGAGATGGCCGCGGACCCGCTCCTGCCGGAGGTGTGCTGGTCCTGGCTGACGGGGGCGCTGGACGCGCGCGGGCTGACGTACGGGGAGGCGAGCGGCACCGTGACCATGGCGGGCTCGCACTACTTCGGCGGGCTCGCGCAGCGGCGGCCGGCCACCCAGATCGAGATCAGGGCCTCGTGGACGCCGCGCGAGGGCGTGGGCGGGGTGCCGGACACCTCGGCGCACCTGTCGGCGTGGTGCGAGCTCCTGTGCCAGCTCGCGGGGCTCGAACCGATGGGCCCGACGGACACCGCGACCGGAGTGGTGTCCCTGCCACAGCGGCGCGGGCCCCACCGCCCGTAGCCGCGGGGCCGTCCGGACGCATCCCAGCGCCCGGCGCCGGGCGAAGCCCTCGACGGGGTGTCACAAGCGGGCATCCCTTGTGGGCTTCTGATCACCCTATGATCGATCGTGCGTCCGAATTGCCCGAATTGTTACTCACCAAATCGTGATCATTCCCTAAAGCCGGGCGGGTGACGTGCCGAAGGAGTCAGTGACCATCCGCACGGTTCGCACCGGCTTCCTTCCCCGAGCCGGCCGTCCCGCCACTCCCCCAGGAGGCCTAGGTGTCCGTTCTTCTCGAGCAGCCCGCAAGCCTGGTCGCCTACCGCCCGAACAAGCCGACGGCCATGGTCGTCGTGGCCGACCCGCGCGTCCGTTCCACCGTGACCCGCCATCTGTGGGCCCTCGGAGTACGTGACGTGATCGAGGCGTCGTCCATCGCGGAGGCCCGCCCCCGCGTCGGCAGCCCGCGCGACATCTGCGTGGCCGACGTACACCTGCCCGACGGTTCCGGTCTCACCCTGCTCTCCGAGACCCGCGCCGCCGGTTGGCCCAACGGCCTGGCCCTGTCCGCCGCCGACGACATCGGCGCCGTACGCAACGCCCTCGCGGGCGGAGTGAAGGGCTACGTCGTCACCGGCACCCGGACCAACATCGGGCTCCCCAGCCGGCCCGGCGCCGCCCCCATCGGCGCCGCCGCCGCCCGTATGCACCGCCGCCCCCCGGGTGCCCCGAGCCACCCGGGCGGCTACCGCGAGCTCTCCGGCCGCGAGGTCGAGGTCCTGCGCCTCGTCGCGGAGGGCCAGTCCAACAAGGCCATCGGCGTCTCGATGGGCCTGTCCGCCCTGACCGTCAAGTCCCACCTCGCCCGCATCGCCCGCAAGCTGGGCACCGGCGACCGGGCCGGGATGGTCGCGGTCGCCCTGCGGACCGGAATCATCCACTGAGACCGTCCGGGGACCACCGGGCGAAGTCCCGGGGAACCCGGGGAAGCGCCCGCACGTCCAGCCCGCGCCCGTCGCCGGAACGTTCCGGCGACGGGCGCGTCGCATCCACGGATACCCTTGACCGGTGACCGACGCCCAAGAGACCGCAGCAGACCTGCGCCCCACCACCGGGGGCGGCCCCCCGGACGATGTCGTTGTGCCGTCCGATGGGATGCCGACTCCGTTGCTGGAGCCCCGCGAGGGGATCCCCCCGGTGATCGCCGACGCGGACGCCCTCGCCCGAGTGGTCGCGGCCTTCGCCGCGGGCACCGGCCCCGTCGCCGTCGACGCCGAGCGCGCCTCCGGCTACCGCTACGGCCAGCGCGCCTACCTGGTGCAGCTGCGCCGCGAGGGCGCCGGGTCCGCACTGATCGACCCGGTCGGTTGCCCCGACCTGACCGCCCTGGGCGAGGCCCTCTCCGGCACCGAGTGGATCCTGCACGCCGCCACCCAGGACCTGCCGTGCCTGCGCGACATAGGCATGGTGCCCACCTCCCTCTTCGACACCGAGCTGGCCGGTCGGCTCGCGGGCTTCCCCCGGGTCGGGCTCGGCGCCATGGTGGAGGGCGTCCTCGGCTACGCGCTGGAGAAGGGCCACTCCGCCGTCGACTGGTCCACCCGCCCGCTCCCGGAGCCGTGGCTGCGCTACGCCGCCCTGGACGTGGAGCTGCTGGTGGACCTGAGGGACGCGCTGGAGAAGGAGCTGGACCGCCAGGGCAAGCTCGACTGGGCGCACCAGGAGTTCGCCGCCATCGCCGCCGCGCCGCCCGCCCCGCCGCGCAAGGACCCGTGGCGCCGCACCTCCGGCATGCACAAGGTGCGCCGCCGCCGTCAGATGGCCGTCGTACGGGAGCTGTGGGAGTCCCGGGACCGGATCGCGCAGCGCCGTGACGTGTCCCCCGGCAAGGTGCTGGGCGACGCCGCGATCATCGAGGCCGCCCTGGCGCTGCCGGCGGACGCCCAGGCACTGTCCGCCCTGCCCGGCTACGGGCAGCGCATGGGCCGGCGCCAGCTGGAGCAGTGGATGGCCGCGGTGGACCGGGCCAAGGCCCTGCCCGAGGGCGAGCTGCCGCAGCCGGGCGCGAACCCGGCCGGCCCCCCGCCGCCGCGTTCCTGGGCGGACAAGGACCCCGCGGCCGCCGCCCGGTTGTCGGCGGCCCGTACGGCCGTTTCGGCGCTGGCGGAGGAGCTGAACCTGCCCCAGGAGAACCTGATCACCCCGGACACCGTCCGCCGGCTGTGCTGGGAGCCTCCGCAGCGCCTGGAGGCGGACGCCGTGGCCGAGGCCCTGGCGGGCTACGGCGCCCGCCCGTGGCAGATCGAGCAGGTGACGGACGCGCTGGTCACGGCCTTGGCCGCGACCGCCTGACCTCGTACGTCCGCACGTGGAGCCCCCGGCCGCCGGCCGGGGGCTGCATGCTTTCCGGCACCCGAATGCAGGACTCCGCTTTCTGTTACCCGGCCATGACAACGCATCTCTTTTGAACATGCTCAACAATCGCTAGATTCTTGAACATGATCAAAACGGCGTACGAGGCATGGGTGGGCGAGTTCGAGGCCGAGCGGGACCACCGGGCCGCCCTCGGCGATCCGGACTGGGAGCGCGGTGCGCGGCTGCCCGTGGAGATCGTCCGCAGCATCCAGAAGTTCCAGGTCGGTGAGGACGGGGACGGCTCCGCCCTGTCCGGCAAGGCGGACCGCGCGGGCGACCTCGCGTACGCGTCGGCGGTGCGGCTCTTCGTCGCCGAGGAGCAGAACCACGCGCGGATGCTGTCGCTGCTGCTGGCGGCCGCCGGGGCCGGGACCCTGGACGGGCACTGGAGCGACGCGGCCTTCGTCCGGGTGCGGCGGCTGATGGGCCTGCGGGTCGAGCTGCTGGTGCTGATGATCGCCGAGGCGGTGGCCCTGGAGTACTACCGGGCCCTGCGCGACGGCGCGGCGGACCCGCTGGCCTCCGAGGTCGCGGGCCGCATCCTGGCGGACGAGGAGCGGCACGTGCCCTTCCACTGCCTGCGTCTGCACGAGGGCCTGGCCGGGCTCCCGGGGCCGGTCCGCCGGGCGGTGGCCACCGGCTGGCGCGGACTGCTGGCCTGCGCGGCCGTACTGGTCGCCGTGGACCACGGCCCGGCGCTGCGGGCCCTGGGAACCGGCCGGCGCGGCTTCGTGGCGCGGGCGGTGCGGTCCTCGGCCGGGATGGCCCGGGCCATGTCCGACGGGCCGGTACCCGCACCCGGCGCGGCGGCGGGAGCCGCCGCGCCGGCCGCCTCGGGCCCGGCACGGACAGCGGGCCGGCCCCCGGCGGCGGTGTGACCTTCGCCGCTCCTCCCGGAGGGGGTGTGCACAATGGTTACCCGCAAGTAGCATGGGCCGGGTGAGCGCGCGCTCAGCGGCATCCGCCGGAGCGCGCCCCGCGCAGCAGTGCACACCCGCACCTGGAGGAGAGCCAACGTGCCTCGTACCGTCAGGGACGTCGTCTTCGTCGACGGCGTCCGCACCCCGTTCGGCAAGGCGGGCCCGAAGGGCATCTACCACGAGACCCGCGCCGACGACCTCGTCGTGAAGGCGATCCGGGAGCTGCTGCGCCGCAACCCGGACCTGGACCCCAAGAAGATCGACGAGGTCGCCATCGCCGCGACCACGCAGATCGGCGACCAGGGCCTGACGCTGGGCCGCACCGCGGGCATCCTCGCGGGCCTCCCGCAGTCCGTACCGGGCTACTCGATCGACCGCATGTGCGCCGGCGCGCTGACCGCCGTGACCGCCGTCGCGGGCGGCGTGGCCTTCGGCGCGTACGACGTCGCCCTCGCCGGCGGTGTCGAGCACATGGGCCGCCACCCCATGGGCGAGGGCGTGGACCCGAACCCGCGCTTCGTCTCCGAGAAGCTGGTCGACGAGTCCGCCCTCTTCATGGGCATGACCGCCGAGAACCTGCACGACCGGTACCCGACGATCACCAAGCTCCGCACCGACGAGTACGCCGTGCGCTCGCAGGAGAAGGCCGCCAAGGCGTACGCCGACGGCAAGATCCAGCAGGACCTGGTCCCGGTCTCGGTGCGCAACACCAACGCGGCGGTCGGTGAGACGGGCTGGGGCCTGGTCACCACCGACGAGCCGATGCGCCCGGGCACCACGCTGGCGAACCTGGCCGGCCTGAAGACCCCCTTCCGTACCCACGGCCGGGTCACCGCGGGCAACGCCGCCGGTCTCAACGACGGTGCCACCGCCGCGATCATCGCCTCCGAGGACTTCGCCCGGGAGAACAACCTCCCGGTCAAGATGCGCCTCGTCTCCTACTCCTACGTGGGCGTCGAGCCGGAGGTCATGGGCTACGGCCCGATCCCGGCCACCGAGAAGGCCCTGGCCCAGGCCGGTCTGACGATCGACGACATCGGCCTGTTCGAGATCAACGAGGCCTTCGCCGTCCAGGTGCTGGCCTTCCTGGAGCACTACGGCATCGCCGACGACGACGCCCGCGTGAACCAGTACGGCGGCGCCATCGCCTTCGGTCACCCGCTCGCCTCCTCGGGCGTGCGCCTGATGACGCAGCTGGCCCGTCAGTTCGAGGAGCAGCCGCACGTCCGCTACGGCCTGACCACCATGTGCGTCGGCTTCGGCATGGGCGCCACGGTCATCTGGGAGAACCCGAACTTCAACGCCGAGGGAGACTCCAAGTGAGCACCACCGCTGAGCTCCTGAAGGGCGCGGCCGAGCTGTTCCCGGACGAGGTCGTCACGTCCGCGCACGTCCGTCACCTGGACCTGCCGTTCGGCGCCGGGCGCTTCGCGCTCATCACGCTGGACAACGGCTTCGACCACACCAAGCCGACCACCTTCGGCCCGCAGTCCCTCGCCAACCTGAACACGGCGATCGACCAGGTCGAGCAGGAGGCCGCCGCCGGCTCCATCGTCGGCGCGGGCATCACCGGCAAGCCGTTCATCTTCGCCGTCGGCGCCGACCTCAAGGGCGTCGAGCTGCTCAAGAAGCACGACGAGGCGCTCGCCATCGGCAAGGGCGGCCACGACGTCTTCAAGCGGCTGTCGGCCCTCGCGGTCCCGACCTTCGCCTACTACAACGGCGCGGCGATGGGCGGCGGCGTCGAGGTCGGTCTGCACTGCACCTACCGCACCGTCTCCAAGGCCATCCCGGCCTTCTCGCTGCCCGAGGTCTTCCTCGGCCTGGTACCCGGCTGGGGCGGCTGCACCATCCTGCCGAACCTGATCGGTGCCGACCGCGCGGTCTCGGTGATCATCGAGAACTCCCTCAACCAGAACAAGCAGCTGCGCGGCAAGCAGGTCTTCGACCTGGGCATCGCGGACGCGCTGTTCGAGGGTGCGGACTTCCTGGAGCAGTCGCTGATCTGGACGGCGAACGTCCTGAACGGCGCCACCGAGGTCGTCCGCGCCGAGATCGACCGTGCGGAGGGCTGGGACGCGGCGATCGCCCGCGGCCGCTCCCTCGCGGACTCCAAGGTGCACGGCGCGGCCCCGGCCGCCTACCGCGCCCTGGAGATCATCGAGGCGTCGAAGGACGGCGACCTGCAGAAGGGCTTCGACGCCGAGGACACCGCGCTCGCGGACCTCATCATGGGCGGCGAACTGCGCTCCGGCATCTACGCCTTCAACCTGGTCCAGAAGCGCGGCAAGCGCCCGGCCGGTGCCCCGGACAAGTCCCTGGCGCGCCCGGTCACCAAGGTCGGCGTCGTCGGCGCGGGCCTGATGGCCTCGCAGCTGGCGCTGCTCTTCCTGCGCCGCCTGGAGGTGCCGGTGGTCCTCACCGACATCGACCAGGAGCGCGTGGACAAGGGCGTGGGCTACGTCCACGCCGAGATCGAGAAGCTGCTCGGCAAGGGCCGCATCAACCAGGACAAGGCCAACCGCCTGACCGCCCTGGTGACCGGCGTCCTGGACAAGGCCGAGGGCTTCGCGGACGCGGACTTCATCATCGAGGCCGTGTTCGAGGAGATGTCCGTCAAGCAGAAGGTGTTCGCGGAGGTCGAGGCGGTCGCCCCGGCGCACGCGATCCTCGCCACCAACACCTCCTCGCTGTCGGTGTCGGAGATGGCCTCCAAGCTCCAGCACCCGGAGCGCGTGGTCGGCTTCCACTTCTTCAACCCGGTCGCGATCCTCCCGCTGCTGGAGATCGTCCGCGGTGAGCAGACGGACGAGGCCTCGCTGGCCACGGCCTTCGGCGTCGCCAAGAAGCTGAAGAAGACCGCGGTCCTCACCAAGGACGCCCCGGCGTTCGTCGTGAACCGCATCCTGACCCGCTTCATGGGCGAGATCCAGAACGTCATCGACGAGGGCACCCCGGTGGTCACCGCCGAGAAGGCCATCGAGCCGCTCGGCCTGCCGATGTCCCCGCTGGTGCTCCTGGAGCTCGTCGGACCGGCGATCGGTCTGCACGTCTCCGAGACCCTGAACCGAGCCTTCCCGGAGCGTTTCACCGTCTCCCCGAACCTCAAGCGCGTCGTCGAGGCCGGCAAGCGCGGCTTCTACGTCTACTCCGCCGAGAACGGCTTCAAGCCGGAGCTCGACCCGGAGGTCGCCGCGCTCCTGGTGCAGGGCGATTCCGTCCTGACCGAGGAGCAGGTCCGCGACCGCGTCCTGGACGCGGTGGCGCAGGAGATCGGCCTGATGCTGGAGGAGGGTGTCGTGGCAGAGGCCCAGGACATCGACCTCTGCCTCATCACCGGCGCCGGCTGGCCCTTCCACCTGGGCGGCATCACGCCGTACCTGGACCGTGAAGGCGTCTCGGAGCGGGTGAACGGCAAGAAGTTCCTCGCCGCGGGCGTGGCGAGCGTCCCGGCGTAGCGGGCGACCCCGCGACACGCGGAGCGGGCTGTACGGGACCACGTCCCGTACAGCCCGCTCCGTCGTTCCCGCCCGGGGCGCGAGGCCCCCGCCAGGGCGGCCGGGCCCGCGCCGTCACTCCTGGGAGGGCCGGACGTGGAACTTCGTCTCGATCATCGCGTGGTCGGACTCGGGGAAGGCGTGCACCTGTGCGGGCTCGCCCAGGGAGAAGTGCGCCTCGTCGGCGAAGACGTAGTCGATCTTCCGGCCCTGTGTCGTCGGCGCTCCGTTCCGGCAGCGCTGCGCGTCCGCCTTCTTGCAGACCACTCCACCGGTGGAGCCCTTGGTGAACCAGGTGCGGTTGGCCTCGTCCGCCTCGACGAACCTGCTCTCGTACAGGGGGGCGACCGCCGCGGTGTTGGGCTGGTGGTTGAGGTCGCCGGCGATCAGCGTCGGTATCGCCTCGGGAAGGACGGACTCGTCGTCCATCCAGCGGCGCAGCTCCTCCAGCTGGCCCGGAGCCGTGGCGTTCGCGTGGGTGGTGCAGGCCTTGAGGGGGCGGCCCGCGAACAGGGTGGTGACGCACAGCAGTCCGCGGTGCACTTCCTCGGCGCGCCCTCGCCCGTCGTAGGTCTCGCCACCGGTGTCGGTGTAGGGCCGGTGCTCCGGCACGGCGACGCCCAGCGACTGCCGGACCAGCACGGCGGAGCCGAAGGAGCCGGAGCGCCCGCAGTTGTCGACGTTGTCATGGGCCTCCGCGAAGGCCCCGTCCATGGGCAGACCGGTGAGCGCGAGCTTGCCGCGCAGGGCCTGGTACTGGTCCTGGCAGACCTCGTTCAGGCTGATGACGTCGGGCGAGGTCTCCTTCGCCTGCTCGACGACGCGCTCGATCGAGGTGCCGCGCCCGCTCCCGCCCGCGTTCCACGGGCAGCCGGAAGCGGCCCCGCACACGTTGTAGTGCATGACGCGAATCTCGATGCCGGACTGGTGCGGCGCACCCTTCGCCCCGCCTGCCGGCCGCAGGAAGAGGAACACGGTGATCAGCACCAGGACCAGTGCCAGGCAAAAGGCGCACACGACGGCGATCCGGCTCCACCGGCCGCTCGCCAGGGACCGGGGGTTCACCAGGAGCCGGTGAACGGCCGGTGCGGGCAGACCGCTTCCGCGCAGTCGTGCCGGGAGACGCCCGCGGCCCGCACGGGGCTGTTCTCGGGGATCCCGATGACCGTGAACTCGTGCACGGCGGCCCGTGACTCCTGCGCCCCGAACAGCCCGATGACCTCGACTTGGAACCGGCCCGCCTTCCACGGGTGGGCGTGGGTGAAGGACCAATCACCGTTGTCGTCAACGGCGGTGGCTCCGATGAGTGTGCCCCGCTCCATCAGGACGATCTTGCGCACGCCTTGGGCCGCCTTGCCGGCGAACCGGACCTTGGGACTGGCGAAGCCGCCCGCCTTGGGCGAGGTGACGAGGGGCGCCGCGACATCGGTAACGACGGTGAACGCCACCTCGGCCCCCGGGGTGCAGCCGCCCGCGCGCAGGCCTACACAGTGCAGGACGTGCTCGCCGGCCGTCCAACTGACCGAACGGCGCCACAGCCACTGGCCGTTGGCGCCCACCTTCGTACCGCCGACGTAGCGGCCGTGCTCGAAGAACAGGAGGTAGTCGGTGCCAGGGGCGGCCGTTCCGGAGAACTTGCTCATCGGCCCGACCAGCCCGCCGTTGCCGGGCTGGGAGATCACCGGAGCCACACCTGTGCGCTGTCCGTACTGGAGCGCCGACTCGGGGGACTGGATCATGAACTCCTGCGACACGGGCGGCAGGGCGGCCGGCTCCATGAGTCGCTGGACGTCCACCGACTCCTTGGGCAGCACCTGAGCGTGCACCAGCCCCGCAACGACCATGCGAGCGATCTCGTAGGCACCCGCATGGTTCGTGTGGGTGGAGTCGATGCTCCCGTCCGGGTGCAGCGGGTGCTCGCCGGCGTCGACCCAGCAGAAGTATTGGCGCAGCCGGCTCGGGCCGAGCCTGGCCCACAGCTCGGTGGTCTGGCGGTTGAGGTCGATCAGCGGCGTGTGGGTCTCGGCGGCCACCGCGCTCATGGCCGCTGGGTAGTCGCCGACCGTGTCGATCACTTCGCCGGTGTGGGTGAAGGCGTACCGGGCTGCGGAATCGGCGAAGACCGGTATCCCGCCCTGCGCGCGGATGTGGTGGACAAAGAGCCGCAGGAGTTCCTGGTACTCGGGGATCGGGACGTACCGCGTGCCGTTGTGGATCATGTGGTCGACCACGCCGAACCCGATGATGACGATGTCACCCGGGACCATGCGGTTGAGCAGGGCATGGAACCGCTCCGTGTAGTACTTGCGCGTGGTCATGGCACTGCGCGCGTAGTTGGCCACCTCGATGGGACCCACGAGGAGCTCTTCGATCTTCTGTCCCCACCCGGCCATGGGTGCTTCCTCGTCGGTACGGGGCGCGGGAACCGAGTCCCCGAGGACGAATATCGTGCGTTTCATTGCGTTCCAATCCGAAGGAGCGTCGGGGGCACGCCCCAGCTAGCGGTCAACCACGTTCATGGCCATGGCCCCGGACACGGAGCAGTACGGCCGCACGCGCACCGGCCGTGCGGGACTCGCGACGACGAATCGCGGGTCCTCCTGCGGGGACACGGGTACGGCGGGGTACGCACAGGAGTTCTTGACGTCGGGGAAGTCCTCGAAGAGGTGGCACACGCGGACCCGGCGCCGCTCGAAGGGGCTCGGCTGGATCCACCAGTCCCAGTCCTCCCAGCGCTCCAGCCGCTGCTCGACGACCTGGTCCAGCGGGAGGGCCGCCTGGAAGAACCGCCCGCCGTAGACCTCGGCGGGGACGGAGATCTCCGAGCCGTAGTGGCCGCGCCGGGTGAGGATCACGCGGGCGCCCGGCAGCAGGTCGAGCTCGCCCAGCAGCACGGCCGACAGGGTGATGCGGTCGTCGGCCACCTGGACGGTGGAGACCTCTGCGTGCGCGGCGCGCAGCACGGTACGGAGCATCAGCTTGCCGTTGGGCTGCGCGTAGGGGAGGTTCCACAGCACGGGCCCGCCGCTCGGGTCGGCCAGCAGCCGGGTGCGCACGCCGATCAGGGCGCGGGTGTCGCGGATGCCCGCCTTGAGGTGGACGAACTCGCCCTTGGCCGACTCCATGATGACCTGCCAGCGGCCGTCGCCGAGGGTGTCCAGCGCCTCGGGGGTGATGTTCGCGGTGTACCGGGTGCCGCCCGTGTCGAGCGCGGACCGCTGCGTGCGCAACCGCAGGTCGGGGAGCTGGTTGCCACCCGACGCCGTGTGGCGCAGCAGGAAGTTCCACCGACCGCGGCCCTCTTCGGGACCGTCGACGGACAGCCGGAGCCAGCCCGCGTCGACGGCCGTCGCGTGGCAGGCGGCGGTGCGCATCGAGGCGGGCGGGGCGGTCGCGCCGGACTCACGGCCGAGGAGCTTCGAGGAGGGCTTGCGGTACTTGCCCCCGGCCCGGGCCCGGCGCCGGGCGGCGTCCTCGAACAGCTCGACGTACCGGGAGGCGATCACGGTGGGGTCGTACCGGGAGGAGTTGCGCAGGGCCGCGGCGGCCATCCGGCGGCGCAGCTCGCCGTCGGCCATCACCGTGCGCAGGCCGGCCGCGACGGCGGAGGCGTCCCCGTTGGTGACGAGCAGGCCGTCCTCGCCGTGGGTGAGGATCTCGCGCGGGCCGACCGGGCAGTCCGTCGAGACGACCGGCAGACCGCACCGCATGGCTTCCACGAGGGTCATGCCGAAGGACTCGGCGCTGGAGGTGACCACGGCGATCGATCCCTTGGCCCACTCGGACTCGATCGGTGAGAAGCCGCCCATGAGCAGCACCTGTCCGGCCAGGCCCAGTTCGTGCACCATCGTGCGCAGCTTGGCGGCCTCGCCGCCGTCACCGTAGATGCGCAGCTGCCAGTCCGGGAACTCCCCCGCGAGCTGGGAGAACGCCTCCAGCAGCAGGTCGTAGCGCTTGACGTGGTGCATGCGACCGGCGCTGACGATCACGTTGCGGTCGCCTTCGGAGGGCCTGACCACGGGCTCCGGAACACTGTTGGGGATGCCGACGACGGGCAGTCCGCGCGGTACCGGGGTGTGCTCGACGAAGGACCGGGCGTCCGCCTCGGTGACGGTGGTCACCGCGTCGAGGCGCGGGTACACGCGGGCCATCTCGGCGCGGACCGCCGGGGGGATGGCCAGGTGGGTCATGTGCTCCTGGGCCACCCGCAGCACGTTGTCGTGCGTGTACTGGGCGACGAACAGGTTGAGGCTGGGGCGGGTGCCGATGACGACGTCGGCGGTGGTCTTGGCGAGGTAGTCGATGATCCGCTGGTCGGTGAGCCGGCTGTACTGCGCGTAGAACTCCTCCTGGCGCGGTACGACCGAGCTGGGCTCCTCCAGTCCCGGGTCGCCCCGGTCCACACCGGTCTTGCCGGCCCGCAGGTCGACCAGGGCCCGGACGGCGACCTGGGGCGAGATCTCGAACTTCGGGGCGGTGGCGCGCTGGAAGACGGAGACGATCTCCACCTCGTGGTCGGCGGAGAGCGCCTCGGCGAGGTTGATGACGGTGCGGTTCGTACCGCCGATGCCGTAGACGTTGTTGATGAGGAAGGAGATCTTCATCGGACGTGGGACTCCTTCCTCTCGAAGGGACTGGGTATGGGGAAGTAGGCGCTGAGGAAGTTCTTCAGCATCCGGGACTGGCGCTCCATGTCCCGGCCGTCGGAGACGGTGTCGTTGATGCAGAAGGCCTGCCGGTCGCGGCGGGCGAGGAGGATGCCCATCCGCCGTTCGATCTCCGGCTTGTCCAGGGCGAGGTACGCGAACTCGATGTCCGAGGGCACCGCGCGGCCGGTGAAGTACGCGTAGTAGTGGTACAGCGAGGAGGGGATCGAGATGTCGGTGACGCTGCGGAACCGGCTGAGGCCGGTGCCCTGGTGGTGGTCGGCGAACTCCTGCTGGATCTCGAAGAGGATCGAGCGGCGCAGCGGGTACGGGGCGTGCCGCATCTTCTGCACGATGGTCGGGCCGAACCGCTCGGCGATGATCCGCCGGTTGTTCTTGCCCGCGGCGTCCACCGGGCGGTCCTGGGAGCTCACCCGCTGCTGCGGTACCTGGGACGGGGAGAAGAAGACCCTGGTCGTGCCGTTGGACAGGAAGAAGTCCTGAGGGGTGACGGGCCTGCCGAGGAACATGTCGTCGTTGAAGTAGAGGAAGTGCTCGGCGAGCCCGTCGATGTGGTGCAACCGGCTCTCGATGGCGTGCGAGTTGAACGTCGGCAGCGCCCTCGGGTCGTCGAATATCTCCCGGTGGTCCACCATCGTGATCCGCGGGTGCTCCGGGTCCAGCCAGGCCGGCCGCTGGCGGTCGGTGACCAGGAAGATGCGGCGCACCCAAGGGGCGTTCTGCTCCAGCGAGCGCAGCGAGTAGCGCAGCTCGTCGCGGCTGATGTAGCGGGCCGCGTTGGCGGACTCCTCGTGGTAGCCGCTGTGGCCGAACTCCCGTCGGCGGCGCTGCCAGGCGGGGTCGTTGCCGTCGACCCAGGTGTAGACGACGTCGATGGGGAACCGGACGTCCTCGGGGAGCGCGGCGGCGTACGGCTCCAGGGTCCGCACCGAGCGGGTGCGGCGGGTGTGGCGGGACGCGAACCCGGTGAGCCGGGAGACGGGGACCATCACGCGGGGAGCGTCGAGGGGCACCTCGTCGGTGACCAGGTTGGGCCGCGGCGCGATCAGCATCCCGTCCTCGGTCCGCCAGAACTCGATGTCGCTGCCGAACTCCAGTCCGAGCGGGAGGGAGCCGCCCGGGTCCCGCCAGACCATGCCGACGCGCAGGACGGTGGCGTCGGCCCCGATCCGGCGGGCGCGCCGGGATCCGCAGAGCGCGGCCCGCAGGGCCGCTTTGGGGGCGTTGCCGCGGGATACGTAGACGGGGGCCTGGCGGCAGCTCTCGGTCAGGGCGTCGAGGACCCGCTCCCGGTTCTCGGCCCGGACCCCGAAGCAGGCCCGGAAGTCGCTGGCCCCGCGCACGGCGAAGTAGTCGACGCCGGCCGATTCCAGGGCGGTCACGACGAGTTCGAGGTTGGCCTCGCGCAGGCCGAGCGGTGAGGCGGTGGGCCGGACCAGGGCGATCTGCGCCCCCCGGTCCATCAGCGCCGCGAGCCGCTCCCCCTGGCGGAACAGGTGCGGCCAGCGCCTGCGGGCCCGCAGCGCGCGCAGCGCCTGGCTCAGGCCGATGCCCATCTGCAGTCGGCGCAGGATGCGCTTGATCAGGCCGCGCAGCCGCAGCGGGATGCGCCGGGCCAGGCTGCGGCGCAGCGATGTGGGCAGCATGGTGCGGTAGACGGCGACCAGCGATGACGCCTCGGGGTTCATCACTGCCATGGACCGGTGCTCTCGTACGGGTCCCCGGGGACCTCGTCCGGGGCGGCCACCGGCTGCTCGAACGGGCTGGGCACCGGGTAGTAGCGGCGCAGGAAGTCCAGCAGGGTGCCGGTGCCCGAGGCCAGGCCCTCGCGACTGCCCAGGCCCATGAGGTGGATCTGCTGCGTGTCGCGGCGTACCAGGAGCCGTTCCAGCAGGCGGTTGATGCCGGGCATGCCGGCGTGGAGGCTGAGCGTGCCCTCGCCGGAGGGGTCGGCGAGCCCGACGACGTGCGCGGCGTGGTGGACGACTCCGTCCACCGGGTGGGTGCCGGGCAGTTCGGCGACGTACTGGGGGTCCGGCGGCGGCCAGAGCGCGGTGTGTCCGTCGCGGACGGCGCCGAGCACCTCCGCGGTGTGGGGCTGGGGGCCGTGCGCGTACCCGTGGGCGACGGCCCGGTTGGTGTACGCGAACGCCGCCGAGGTCCACGGCGCCTCGGCCTCGGTGGCGGACCAGCCGCCCCGGCGGGGCCGGGTCCCGCCGAGCGGGGTGAAGTAGTCGAAGGGCCGGACCGGGCGGCCGAACAGCGCGCCCGGCCGGAACAGCAGGGACCGGGCGGCCGCTCCCGGCAGGGGCTGCAGGGCCGGGTCCATGTCGTTGCCGGCGCCGATCAACCGCAGTCGCTCGCTGCTGTGCACCCAGGCGGGCACGGGCCGGGAGGCGACGAGGTGCACCACGTCGATCCAGGGGGCGTACTGGTGGATCGAGCGGAGCGTGGCGCGCAGCAGTTCCTCGGCCCAGGGCTCGGAGTGCTGCCAGAGGACCACCGCGTCGACGGGGTAGGTGATCTCCTCCAGGCGCGGTACGTCGAAGCCCTCCCGGGTGAGGGTGCGCGCGGCGTTCGCGTCGATGTCGGCGTAGCCGCAGAGCCGGTCGAGGCCGATGTCGATCAGTCGGGGGGCGTCCTGCGTGGGGACCACCCGCTGGACGCGGTTGGGTCGCGGGCCCACCAGTCTGGGCGTGTCCAGGGTGGTGTTGTCCGTCCAGAACTCGATCTCCACGCCCTGGTCGTCCCCGACCCACAGGGAGCGGGTCGGCTCGGTGCGCAGCCAGGTCAGTCGGATCACCCGGGCCTTGCCGTAGGCCTTCCAGGCCTTGACGTGGCTGCCGGGGATCTCGGAGGTGGACTCGTCCACCGGGGACGCGGAGACGACGTAGCCGGTGTGCTCCTCCAGCAGGGCGCGCAGCACGCGCCGTACGTCGGACTTGCTGCGCTGCGGAACGGCGAGGGTGATCCGGCGGTCGTCCAGCGCGGGTACCGCGAACCACGGGATCCCGGCCAAGTCGAAGGCGGTGGAGACCAGGCTCAGGTCGGTACGGCGGGCGACGTCGGAGGTGAGTCCGGAGTGGACGTGCCCGATCCGGCCGTCCATGGCCTGGGCCCGGCCCTCGGGGACGTTGTTGAAGTCGCTCTCGCGGACCTGCCGCAGGGCGCGCTGGTGCAGGCGCGACTCGCGGGAGGCGAGGGTGCGCTTGATCCGCTTCTTGACCTTGCGGCGCATCTGCGGCGGCATCTTGCCGGCGGCGGCGCGCAGGGGCTGGGGCACCAGCTTGGCGTAGACGTGGGAGGCGGAGCTCATCGATTCGGGGTCAGCCATGTCGTGCGCTCCTCACTCGTGTTCGCAGGGGCTGGGGGTCGGGAAGTAGGCGTTGAGGAAGCCGTCGAGGACTTCCGTCTGCGCCTCCATGTCCTCCGGGGTGGAGAAGGCGTCGTTGAGGCAGAACGAGTACTGGCTGCGCCCGTCGAGCAGTTTCTGCAGCCGGTCCGCGAGGTCCGGCACCGCCAGCTGGAGGTAGGTGAAGCGCATGGAGCCGGGCTGTGCCCGGCCGGTGAGCGCCGCGTAGTACAGGGCGAAGGAGGAGGTCGGCGAGAGGTCCGTCATGGCCCTGAACCGGCTGGCCGCGGTACGTGCCCAGGCCTCCGGGAAGTCGGCCTCCGCCTCCTCCATGGCGCTGCGGCGCAGCGCGTAGGGGATGTGCTCCATGGGCTGGGTGATGACCCGGCCGAAGCGTTCGCGGAGCAGGGCCCGGTTGTTCTTGCAGGCGGCGTCGACCGGGGTGTCGGTCTCGACGACGGGACCCTGGGGGATGCGGTTGCGCGAGGGGAAGTACCGGGCCGTGCCGACGGGGGTGAAGAAGGCGTGCGGAGTGACCGGGCGGCCGATGAACATGTCGTCGTTGAAGTAGAGGAAGTGCTCGGCGAGCCCGGGGATGTGGTGCAGCTGGCTCTCGATGGAGTGCGAGTTGAACGTGGGCAGGTCGGAGGGGTTCCGGAATATCTCCCGGTGGCTCACGACCTGGAATCCGGGCACGTCCGTGCGCATCCACGCGGGCACCTGGTCGTCCGTCACCACATAGACGTTCCGGATCCACGGGGCGAACAGATGCAGCGATCGTATGGAATAGCGCAATTCGTCGCGGCTGATGAATCGGGCATCGCTCGCGGATTCCGCGTGATACACCTCACCCTTTGCCGACGCTTTGCGTGCGGCCCAGGCGGGGTCATTCCCGTCCACCCACGTATAGACGGCGTCCACCGGGAAATCGATGTCCTCGACGCCGGGAACCAGGAATTCGGGCCGGGTGGCCAGCGGCGGCGCCAGGTGCTGGGGCGTCGAGTGGGACACGAAGCGGCTGAACAGGCGCGGCGCGCACCAGACGTTCTGCCCGCCGGCGGATACGGAGAAGACGCTCCGGTTGGGGCGCGGCGCCACCAGGCGGTCGCCCTCGCGCTTCCAGAACTCGATGGCGCAGCCGTACTCGTGGCCGAGCAGCAGATGGCCCCCGGGGTCGGTCTGGTACCAGCTGACCTGCACGCCCACGGCGGAGGTCACGTCCTGCCATACCTGCGGGTCCCCGCTGGGGACCGGTCGGGGGGCCTTCGCCTGCGGCTCCCGCAGCAGGGTCACGTGGCCGGGGTAGCTGCTCAGGTACCGGACGAGCCCCTCCAGGAGGCGCATGCGGTCCTCCTCGACGACGGCCACGACGGTGCCGTGGTCCGATGTGCCGCGCACGGCGAATGAGCCGATTCCCAGATGGTCGAGGAGATTCGCGACCGCGGCCCGGTTCCATTCCCGGGCGGCCAGCGGAGTGGCGCGGGGATGGACGTAAGCGACGTCACCCGCGTCTCCGACGCGCAGTTGCGGCCGCGGAACCGGTTGATGGGCCGCCGCGTCCAGCAGATGACCGATCCCCGCCCCCGCCTGCATCACATAGTCAGGCATGGTGGTCACGCGCAACCTCCCCGCAGTGCTGGAACTGGACACTCGCGCTGCAGAGCCCCGATCCAACCGCCGCAAGATATGAAAAGAGTAAACGATTTATCGACAAGGACGGGACCCGTTCGGATCACACCGGCAGGGCCTCCGCCCCGCCCCGCGGCCTTCCGGCCGCTCCTGCGATCCGCACCCCCGTGCAACTGCCCCGCCCTCTCAGACCGTCACCCACCCGCCGAGCGCCAGTCCGGAGACCGACACGTCCTGGCGGGCCACGGCCAGCCGGCCGTCGCGGTCCAATGAGGCGATGACCAGCCTGCCGAGCGCGTCCACGGCGCCCGCGGGCTCGCGGACGCCGGTACCGCCCGTCCGCTCCCACCACAGGCCGCCGTGCTCCTGCTCGGTGGCGAACGCCCCGACCCCCACGACGCCCTCGGCGGAGCGCTGGAGCAGTACGGTGCAGTCGTAGCCGTCGATGGCCATCCGCAACGCGCTCACCCCGTCGCCGCCGGCGGTCCCGATCGAGGTCGCCGCCCCGTCGGTGCGGTGGGCCCAGAGCGTGCTCCGGGTGCTGTCGCACCCGTAGATCGTGATCCGGCCCGGCCCGGTGAGAAGGGCCCCCAGGGCGGTGCCGGGCGCCGTGGAGAGCGGCAGGCGCTCGCGCGCCGTGTGCCGCATCACTCCTTGGGCGTCCCGTCGCCAGCGCTGCACTCCCCCGGGGGAGGGAGCGAAGACCTCGGGTCGACCCTGGTCGTCGAGTACGGCTGCCATGCCGTCCTGCACCTGCGGCCCGTGCAGGTCGTGCCACGACGTCCACTTGCCGTTCGGCCGCTGGGAGCGGCAGGTCACGTACCCGCTGAAGTTGCGCACGTACACGTGCAGGCCGCCGGCGGCGTCGGCGACCACGGCCGGTACCCCGAGCTCTCGGCCCCGGTCGGTGTGCCTGCCGTGCGGATTGCCGAGGGAGCGCCAGTCCCCCAGCGGCCGGCCGCTCTGGTACTGGGTCGCGTGCATCACCTCGACCGAGGCGCCGCCGTCCGGTCCCGGGGTGCGGCGCAGGGAGACCAAGTGCACCCAGCCCTGCGGGGTCTGAGTCACCGCCAGCACCGGCAGCAGCTCGGGGGAGGGCAGCAGCTCTCGCTCGCTCCAGTCCGGGCCGCCGGGTGTCCGCTCGGTCCAGCGCGCCAGGCCGCCGCCGAGGGCGGCGTACGCCGTGAGGAGCCCGTCGGTACCGCGGGTCAGCGCGACCCTGCGGCCGGGATAGCGCACGACCGCCGGGCCCGGCGCGGAGGGGGCCTCGCAGGACACGGGGGTGCGGAAGCACTCCACCGCCATCGGCTCCGCGCCGGAGGCGACGGCGCGGTGCACGGCTTCCAGCGTGGCCTGCGCCACCGCGGAGTGCTCGGGGTGGTCGGGGCGCACGGCCCCGGTCTGCTCGCTCCAACCGGTGTGGCCCGGATCGGGATCAAGGGTGCATATCGTGCCGGGCATGAAGATCTCCAGCACGGAGACCACCAGGTCCACCAGCTCGCCCGGAGCGTCCTGGGCCAACGCCTCGGCCGGGTCCGCGAAGCAGACCTCGACGTGGGGGGCGTCGGCGAGGGCGAAGACGTCCAGCACCTCGCCGTCCGCGAGGTCCTCCGCCGAGCGCCGCCACGACGCGCCGCGCCCCAGCACCTGGAGCAGCCGGTCGCGCTCGGGCGCACCGCTGCGCGCGAGACAGACGACGGCCACGGGGCGGCCCGGTTCGTTCAGCGAGCGCAGCAGCTCGGACCCGGTCGCGGTGAGCGCGTCCGCGGGATGCGCGAGTACGTAGAGGACACGGGTGGGAGCCGGCGTTCGGGAGGCGGGCGTACCGGGGACCGCGGACCGTGCGCCGGCCGCCGCCCTGCGGCGACCCCGCGCCGAAGGGCGCGCGCCTCTGTCCGAAACCCGCCCCACCATGCTCTCCCCTGTCAGTGCCGCACCTTGCCCGCCGCCACCTTATGCCAATCCCACATTCGGATGAACACAAGACCTCGTGGCAAGACTGTCGCAGGATCACGTGGTAGGAGCGCCAGGTGCACCCCCCTATAGTTTTCGGTCAAACGCATGTTCAACAAAGGAATCGACGCGATGACGCAGACTGCCACGACGCCCGGCGAGCGGCGGGACCGGCGAGCCACCCCGCGCCGACGGCGCGTGTTGAGGATCACCCTCCTCGTCGTAGCCCTGCTGGTGCTCGGCACGGCCGGCGCCGGCTGGTGGGTGTACAGCAGCCTCGACAGCAACATATCCAGCGTCGACCTTGACCAGGCGATCGGCGACAACCGCCCGCAGAAGGTGGCCGCGAACGCGCAGAACATCCTGGTGCTCGGCTCGGACTCGCGCGCCGGGGCCAACGGCGACCTCGACCACGGCAACGTCAGCGGCGCCCGCTCGGACACCGCGATGCTGGTGCACATACCCGAGGGCCGGGCGAAGGCGACCGCGGTGAGCATCCCCCGCGACACCCTCGTCACCCGGCCCGAGTGCAAGAACAAGGACGGCAAGACCGTCCCCTCCGCGAAGCGGGTCATGTTCAACTCGGTGTACTCCCTCGCCGGTCCGGCCTGTGTGGTCAACACGGTGGAGCAGCTCTCCGGGATCCGCGTGGACCACTTCGTCGAGGTGGACTTCGCCGGCTTCAAGGGCCTGGTGGACGCCCTCGGCGGAGTCACCGTCACCCTCGACAAGCCGATGACCGGCGAGAAGGGCGGTCTGAAGCTGGACGCCGGCAGCCACCGGCTGAACGGCGAGGACTCGCTCAAGTTCGTCCGCACCCGCTACGGTTACGGCGACGGCAGCGACCTCGGCCGCATAGGCCTCCAGCAGCAGTTCATGATGGCGATGCTGTCCGAGATCAAGAAGCAGGACGCCTTCGGCAACCCGGCGCGGCTGTACAAGCTCGCGGACGCCGGCACCAAGTCGCTGACCACCGACTCCGACCTCGCGTCGCTCACCGCCCTCGCCGACTTCGCCAAGAGCATGAAGGGCGTCGACCCGGACACCATGGAGACGATCATGCTTCCGGTGGCCTACGACAAGATCGACCGCAACCGCGTCGTCGCCGCCGAGCCGCAGGCGAGCCAGTTGTGGGAGGCCCTGCGCAAGGACCAGAAGATCCCGGCCTCGGCGAAGGAGTCGCCCGCCAAGGGCTGACGAACCGGACGCGGATCGGGCGCGAAGCGGGCTGTACGGGGACTCCCCGCACAGCCCGCTCGGCGTTCGCCCGGACGGGGCTGCGGTCAGAACTTGGCGTCGCGGCCCGTGCGGCCCAGGCGGCTGTGGCCCCGGCCGTAGAGGAAGTAGACGACGATGCCCACGGCCATCCAGATCCCGAAGCGGATCCAGGTCTCGGCCGGCAGGTTGAGCATCAGCCAGAACGACGCCGCGATCGACAGGATCGGGACCAAGGGCACCCACGGGGTGCGGAAGGCCCGGTGCAGGTCGGGGCGGGTCCGGCGCATGATGATCACGCCGAGGGCGACGATCACGAAGGCGAACAGGGTGCCGATGTTCACCAGCTCCGCGAGCTTCTCCAAGCTCGTGAAGCCCGCGAGGATCGCGATGACCACACCCAGCAGGACGGTCGCCCGGTAGGGGGTGCGGTACTTGGGGTGGGTGACGGAGAAGACGCGCGGCAGCAGGCCGTCCCGGCTCATCGCGAAGAACACCCGGGTCTGTCCGAGCAGCAGGATCATGCACACGGTGATCAACCCGACGGACGCCCCGAGGCTGATGGCACCGGCGAAGAAGGGCTGGCCCACGGATTTGAAGGCCTCGGCGAGCGGGGCGGTCGGCGACATCTGCGTGTAGTGCTGCATGCCGGTGACCACCAGCGTCACGGCGACGTAGAGCACGGTGCAGATCATCAGTGAACCGAGGATGCCGCGCGGCATGTCCCGCTGGGGGTTCTTGGTCTCCTCCGCCGCGGTGGCCACCACGTCGAAGCCGATGAAGGCGAAGAAGATGAGCGAGGCCGCCGTGAAGATCCCCATGACGCCGAAGTTGGTGGGCGCGTAGCCGAAGAGCAGCTGGATCAGGGGCGCGTGGACCCCGCCGCCCGCCTCCTGCGGTTGGGCCGGGGGAACGAACGGGGAGTAGTTGTCCGCCTTGATGAAGAACAGGCCCGCCACGATGACCAGCAGCACCACGGTGACCTTGATGGCGACCACGATCGCGGTGATCCGGGCCGAGAGCTTCGTCCCGATGACCAGGACGGCGGTCAGCACCAGGATCAGCAGGAAGGCCAGCAGGTCGAACGTGCCTCCCGCGTCCGGTCCGGACAGCGCGACGGGCAGGTCCCAGCCGAGGTTGGTCTCCATCAAGTGGCGTACGTACCCCGACCAGCCGACCGCGACCACGGCGGTGCCGAGCGCGAATTCGAGCACCAGGTCCCAGCCGATGATCCAGGCGGGCAGCTCGCCGATGGACGCGTACGCGAAGGTGTACGCCGAGCCCGCCACCGGCACGGTGGACGCGAACTCCGCATAGCAGAGCGCCGCGAGGGCGCAGACGATGCCCGCCGCCACGAAGGCGAGTGCGGTCGCGGGTCCGGCGTTGTTCCGGGCGGCGATGCCCGTGAGAACGAAGATGCCGGTGCCGATGATGACGCCGACGCCGAAGACGGTCAGGTCCCAGGCGGAGAGCGATTTTCGGAGCGCGTGCTCCGGTTCCTCGGTGTCCCGGATGGACTGCTCGACCGACTTGGTGCGGAAGGGACTGTTCAGATCCGTACTCACCAACGCACCTCCCAAGACGGGAACGGGCCGGGAGGCCCACCCTCCTCAAGGGTGATCTCCCGACCCGTGACGTGCAACCGCGCGTCGATCTACGACCGCCCGGGCGGGCTAGTCCACGGTGGCGGCCGGCTCGCTGTCGTAGCGCCCGTCGAGCTTGGCCACCAGGCCCGTGACCTGCCGCGCGATGTCCGGCGCGGTCAGCCCGATCTCGGCCATGACCTCCTTGCGGGTGGCGTGGTCGAGGAAGCGCTGCGGGATGCCGAAGTCGCGCAGCGGTACGTCCACTCCCGCGTCCCGGAGCGCCTGCGCGACGGCGGAGCCCACACCGCCGGTGCGGCCGTTGTCCTCGACGGTGACCACGACGCGGTGGCGGTCGGCGAGCGGGGCCAGCGCCTCGTCCACCGGCTTGACCCAGCGCGGGTCGACCACGGTCGTGGTGATGCCCTGCTTGTCGAGCAGGTCGGCGATCTCCAGGCACATCGGGGCCAGCGCTCCGACCGAGACGAGGAGTACGTCCGGTCGGGTGACGTCGGCGCCGGGGGCGCGCAGTACGTCCATGCCGCCGATCCGGCCCACGGCCGGGACGGCCGGGCCGACGACGCCCTTGGAGTAGCGCACGACGGTCGGCGCGTCCTTGACCTCGACGGCCTCGCGCAGCTGGGCGCGCAACTGCTCCGCGTCACGCGGGGCGGCGAGGCGCAGACCGGGCACGACCTGCATGATCGACATGTCCCACATACCGTTGTGGGAGGCGCCGTCCGTGCCCGTGACACCGGCCCGGTCCAGGACGAAGGTGACCCCGCAGTTGTGCAGGGCCACGTCCATCAGGACCTGGTCGAAGGCGCGGTTGAGGAAGGTCGCGTACACCGCGAATACCGGGTGGGCGCCGCCGGTGGCCAGGCCCGCCGCCGAGGTGGCGCCGTGCTGCTCGGCGATGCCGACGTCGAAGATCCGGTCCGGGTAGGCGTCCGCGAACCTCTTGAGGCCCACGGGCTGGAGCATGGCCGCGGTGATCGCGACGATGTCCTCGCGCTCCTTGCCGAGCTTGACCATCTCGTCGGCGAAGACGGAGGTCCAGCTGGCGGCGTCGGTGGAGACGGGCAGGCCGGTGTCCGGGTGGATCACGCCGACCGCGTGGAAGCGGTCCGCCTCGTCCTGGACGGCCGGCTCGTAGCCCCGGCCCTTCTGGGTGAGGCAGTGCACGATGACCGGGCCGCTGAAGCGCTTGGCGCGCTGCAGGGCCGATTCCAGGGCCTCGATGTCGTGGCCGTCGATGGGGCCGATGTACTTCAGGCCCAGGTCCTCGAACAGGCCCTGCGGGGCGATGAAGTCCTTGAGGCCCTTCTTGGCGCCGTGCAGGGTCTCGTAGAGCGGCTTCCCGACGACGGGGGTGCGCTCCAGCAGGTCCTTGCCCCGGGCCAGGAAGCGCTCGTAGCCGTCCGTGGTGCGCAGGGTCGCCAGGTGGTTCGCGAGGCCGCCGATGGTGGGGCCGTACGAGCGCTCGTTGTCGTTGACGACGATGACCAGCGGGCGGTCCTTGGCGGCGGCGATGTTGTTCAGCGCCTCCCAGGCCATGCCGCCGGTCAGGGCGCCGTCGCCGATGACGGCGGCGACGTGGTGGTCCTCGCGGCCGAGCACCTCGTTGGCCTTGGCGAGGCCGTCGGCCCAGCCCAGCACGGTGGAGGCGTGCGAGTTCTCGATCACGTCGTGCGCGGACTCGGCGCGCGAGGGGTAGCCGGACAGGCCGCCCTTGGAGCGCAGGTTGGCGAAGTCCTGGCGGCCGGTGAGCAGCTTGTGCACGTAGGCCTGGTGACCGGTGTCGAACAGGACCTTGTCCTTGGGCGAGTCGAAGACCCGGTGCAGGGCGATCGTCAGTTCGACCACCCCGAGGTTGGGGCCGAGGTGCCCGCCGGTCTTGGAGACGGCGTCGACGAGGAAGGACCTGATCTCCGCGGCGAGCTGTTCGAGCTCCTCCTGGCTGAGCCGGTCCAGATCGCGCGGTCCCTTGATGCGGGGCAGCAGCACCCGTGCCTCCTTGCAGTTGCTTGCTGGTCTGTCGAGTCTAATGTTCCGCCCGCCGGCGCGGTCATCGGGCCGTACCGGTGGAGTCACACCTTTGTCATACATGTACTTAGAGCCTGGACATCACACATCACATACGGGCGTATAACCGCACAGTTGTACGGACTGCCGTACGCACAGGTGCCCGGTGCCACACGGAGTGGCACCGGGCACTGTGACCGGTCTTACCGCGGGCGCCCCCGCCGGGGCGCCCGTCCGCACGCGCGCTAGGCGCGTCCGGCCGTCTTCTGGGTCTTGCGCGTGATCGAGTCGATCACCACGGTGGCCAGCAGCACCGCACCGGTGATCATGTACTGGATCGGCGTCGCGATTCCCTCCAGGGCCAGACCGTACTGGATCGAGGTGATGACCATGACGCCGAGGAGGGCGTTCCAGGTCCGGCCGCGGCCGCCGAAGAGGCTGGTGCCGCCGATGACGGCCGCCGCGATCACGTTCATGAGCAGGTCGCCGGCGCCCGCGCTCTGGTTGGCCGCCGCGATCTTGGAGGCCCAGAAGAGCCCGCCGATGGCGGCGAAGGTGCCCGCGATGGCGAAAACGGCGATCCGGACCCGGTTGACGTTGATGCCCGCCCGGCGGGAGGCCTCGACGCTGCCGCCGAGCGCGAACACGTTGCGGCCGAAGGTGGTGCGGCGCAGCACGAAGTCCGTGCCGACCAGGGCCAGCAGGAAGAGCACCACCGCGAGCGGCAGGCCCTTGTACTGGTTGAACACCACGGCCGGGCCGAAGGTGAACAGCGCGAGCACACCCGTGCGCAGCAGGATCTCGCCCAGGGGCCGGGAGGGGATCCCGGCCGCCTCACGACGGCGGGCGTCGAAGAAGCCGGCGATGAAGTACCCGACCACGGCGACCGCGGCCAGTCCGTAGCCGACGGCCACGTCCGAGAAGAAGTACGTGGTCAGCTGCCCGACCACACCCTCGGAGTCGAGGTTGATCGTGCCGTTGCTGCCGAGGATCTGCAGCATCGCGCCGGACCAGAAGAGCAGGCCCGACAGGGTGACCGCGAAGGCCGGGGCGCCGATCCTGGCGAAGAAGAAGCCGTGGATGGAGCCGATGAGGGCGCCACCGGCCACGGCCGCCAGGATCGCCAGCCACTCGTTCACACCGTTCGTGACGGCGAGGACGGCGACGATCGCACCCGAGACGCCGCTCACCGAGCCGACCGAGAGGTCGATCTCGCCGAGCAGCAGCACGAAGATGATGCCGACGGCCATCATGCCGGTGGCGACCATCGTGATCGCGATGTTGGTGAGGTTCTCCGGGGAGAGGAAGTTCGAGTTCAGCCCCTGGAAGATGGACCAGATGATGATCAGGCCGAGGACGACCGGTACGGAGCCCAGGTCACCGGCCTTGAGCTTGCGGCCGAACTCGTTCACGTACCCGCCGAGTCCCTGCTCGCGGACGAGCAGTCGGGGGTCCACCGCCGGGATGGCGTCCGGCGCGGCGGCCGGGTTGACCGGGTCGACGTGCTCCGTGCGGCCCGCGGGGCCCTTGCCCAGCGGAGAGGCGGGAGGGTTCTGGGTGCTCACTTGCGGGCCTCCCCGGTACGGGCCGCCCGGCGGGTCACGGCGTTGTCCGTGGCCCCGGTGATGGCGGAGATGATCTCTTCCTGCGAGGTGTCGGCGACGTTGAAGACACCGTTGTTGCGGCCCAGCCGCAGCACGGCCACCTTGTCGGCGACCGCCTTCACATCGGCCATGTTGTGGCTGATGAGGATGACGGCGTGGCCGCGCTCGCGCAGCCGCTCCACCAGGTCGAGGACCTGTGCGGTCTGCTCGACGCCGAGGGCGGCGGTGGGCTCGTCGAGGATCACGAGCTGGGGCTCGCCCAGCATCGAGCGGGCGATCGCCACGGTCTGGCGCTGACCGCCGGAGAGCGAGGCGATGGGGATACGGACACTGGGGATCCGGATGGACAGGGTGGTCAGGAGCTCGCGGGCGCGGCGCTCCATCTCCACCTCGTCGAGGACACCGCGGCGCTTGAGCTCGCGGCCGAGGAAGAGGTTGCCGACGACGTCGATGTTGTCGCACAGCGCGAGGTCCTGGTAGACCGTCGCGATGCCCAGGTTCTGGGCGTCGTGGGGCTTGGTGATCGAGACCGGGCGGCCCTCCCACTCGATGACTCCGTCATCGATGGGGTGCACGCCGGCGATCGTCTTGACCAGCGTGGACTTGCCGGCGCCGTTGTCGCCGACCAGGGCGACCACCTCACCGGAGTGGATCTCAAGTTCTACGTCGGTCAGGGCCTGAACGGCGCCGAACCGCTTCGAGACCCCTCGCAACGCCAGCACGGGCGCAGCGGACACATGAACCATCTCCTTCGCCGCCTGACCGGCGGGGATGTCGTGCAAAAGAGCAGGAGCGGGGCGAATGGGGGGGGTGGGGCAGTGGAACGGTGGAGCGAGTGGGGAAACGTTTCTGTCCGGCGCCCCGCAGTGGCGGGGAAGGAAGGGGCGGGGCGCCGGACAGGCGCGGGGGTCACCTCGCGGACGAGGCGACGGGGCCTCAGCTCAGGCCGATGGCGGCGCAGGCCGCCGCGTACTTCTCGGTGCAGATCTCTTCGACCTTGTAGACGCCGTCCTTGACGACGGTGTCCTTGATGTTGGCCTTGGTCAGCGAGACGACCGGGATCAGCACGGAGGGGACGCCCGGGTTGGTGGGGCTGTCGACCTTCTGGTTGATGATCCCGTCGATCTTCTCGCCCTTGGCGAGCGCGACGGCCATCTCGGCGGCGGCCGCGGCCTCGGGGGCGTACGGCTTGTAGACGCTCATGAACTGCTCACCGGCGACGATCCGCTGGACACCCGCGAGTTCGGCGTCCTGACCGGTGACGGGGGGCAGGGGGGAGAGACCGGCCGCCTTGAGGGCGGTGATGATGCCGCCGGCCATGCCGTCGTTGGCGGAGTAGACGCCGACGATCTTGTCCTTGCCGATCGCCGAGAGCGCGGCCGCCATGTTGGTGTTGGCGTTCTCCGGCTTCCACTCGACCGTGTCGTACTCCTTGCCGACGTTCACCTTGCCGTCGAGGACGGAGTGCGCGCCCTGCTTGAAGAGCTTCGCGTTCGGGTCGGTGACCGAGCCGTTCATCATGACGATCTGGCCGGACTTGGCCTTGTCGCCCAGCGCCTCCAGCAGCGCCTTGCCCTGGACCTTGCCGACCTCTTCGTTGTCGAAGGAGGTGTAGGCGTCGATCGGGCCCTCGGCCAGGCGGTCGTAGGCGACGACCGGGATGCCCTTGTCCTTGGCCCGCTTGACGGCGCCGGCAATGGCCTTGGAGTCCACCGCGTCGATGATCAGGACGTCCACCTTGTTGGTGATCATCGTGTCGACCTGGGAGTTCTGCGTGGTGGCGTCCTGCTTGGCGTTGGCGTAGACCACTTCGCCCTTGCCGCCGGTGAGATCGGCGACCTTCTTCTCGATGAGCGGCTTGTCGAACTTCTCGTAGCGCGCGGTCTGGTTCTCCGGCAGGAGCAGACCGACCTTGATGGCTTCGCCCTTGGCGGCACCGGACTCCTTGGTGCCTCCGCCGGCTTCCTTCGCACTGCCACAGGCGGCCAGCGAGACGGCCATCGCACCAGCGGCGACGGCTACGGCGGCTCTACGCATACGCGTGTTCATTACTTGAACCTCCCTGACGAGGCCGCAACACTGCGGCCGAGGTGGATGTGAGTCAACCCCGGCCGCGTTTTGCCGTCAAGGAGTGAATCCTTAACGAGATGACAACGGTGCCATCCGTTATCTACCTGAAGACAAGACGGCTGGTGCTCGCACTCCACTTCCATGGTCCGACAAAAGCGTCGAATCGCCCATCTCGCTGAGTACGAGGGCCAGCGCGCCCAGCACCTCGGCGCGGCCGCCCAACGACCCCGTGAGCACCGACAACTGCCGGGCCGCACTGGGGATCGCGTACCTCCCCACGGATTCGCGGATGGGGGCCAGGACCAGTTCACCGGCGTCGGCCAGTGAGCCGCCCAGCACCACCCGGCTCGGGTTCAGCAGGTTGCACAGACTGGCCACCCCGCTGCCGATGTGGCGGCCCACGTCGGTGATGACGCGCCGGCAGCCCGGGTCCCCGCCGCGGGCCAGCTCGACGACCCGCTCCATCGTCAACTCCGGTCCGTGCGTGCCCTGGAGCAGCGGCAGGACGTACCGGGCCGCGGCGAAGGTCTCCAGGCAGCCGCGGTTGCCGCAGCGGCAGACCGGGCCCGACTCGTCCAGCGTGATGTGCCCGATCTCGCCGGCGGTGCCGCCCGGTCCGCGGTAGATCTGGCCGTTGATGACCAGGCCTGCGCCGACGCCGCTGGCCACCTTGATGTAGGCCAGGTCTTTCACTCCCCGGCCGCTCCCCCATACGAGTTCACCGAGGGCGCCGAGGTTCGCGTCGTTGTCCACGTACACCGGCACCCCCAGGCGCCGCGAGAGCTCCTTCTGGGGGTTGATGCCCGCCCAGCCCGGCAGGATCGCGGTCGACCCGAGGGTCCCGGACTCCACGTCGATCGGGCCGGGGACGCCGAGACCGACGCCGATGACCTTGTCCGGGCCCACGCCGATGCCCGCGACCAGCCGTCCGACCAGCATCTCGGCCCGGTCGAAGCCGTCCGTCCAGGAGGCGTCGACGTCCAGCGGCTCCGCCTCCTCGGCCAGCACCTGGTGGGCGAGGTTGCCCACGGCCACGCGCAGGTGGGTGTGGCCGAAGTCCACGCCGATGACGATGCCCGCGTCCCCGCTGAGCGAGACGCTGCGGGCCCGGCGGCCGCCGGCCGAAGTGTCCGTGACCTCGACGGTTCCGCTGTCCTTGAGCTCGCGGACGATGTTGGAGACCGTGGCCGCCGACAGTCCGGTGCTACGGGCGATCTCCGCCTGGGTCAGCGAACCCGCGAGGCGCACCGCACGCACGACCCGTTCGAGGTTCGCCCGATGCAGCGAGGACTGCGATCCGGGAGTCTGCACGACTCATCCACTCCTGCCCATAAGCGACGGCCGAGCCGTCGCCCCCCGGCCGGGCCGTCGCGGCTGCACGCTCCGAGACCCCGGCGTCTCTCCAACTTGTGAACCTTAAGTCGAGCCTTTACGCATCCAGACGTCAAGAGGGTGACGCAGTACGAATCGGACGCTATCGGCCGCAAGAGGGAGAGAACACCCCTTCGGATCGTGCTACGGTCGCACTGGCGCCGATCATCCGCGCCCTTTCCGGCCGGACCGGCGCCCTGTGATGACGGCGCTGCGCGAGGAGGTGTTCGGGATGAGTCCCGATCGAAGTCCTTGCCACGCCCTCCTCGGCTGATCTCCTGGCCGGCTGACCTCTTCCGCGTGCATACGGCCGCGATCCACCGCGCCCCGCGCCGTCCCCTTCGACTTCGCCCGGCGCCGGATGTCCGTGGTCCTGAGCCGCGACGCACGGGTGGGCGGTGCCGGCCGCGCCGAGCACGTCATGATCACCAGGGTGCCGTCGAAGAGGCGCCGGCCCTGTGCACCCATACGAGAGAAGAGGCAAGGAGGCGGGCCGCGGCGCGGGGCGCGGCGGTCAGCCGGCGTCGGTGGTGCCGGATCCGGCCGCCCGACCGCGCTACTTGAGGGTGGCGGAGGTCAGGCCGGCCTGGATCTGGCGCTGGAAGGAGAGGTAGACCGCCAGCATCGGGATGACCGCGATGGTGGCGCCGGCGAACAGCACCGGCAGGTCCGTCTCGTAGCCCATCTGGTACTGGAGCTGGATGAGGCCCTGGGTGAGCATGTAGCGCTCGGGGTCTCCGCTCGTCTGCGGCTGCATGAGCACGGCCGGCAGGATGTACTGGTTCCACTGGCCCAGGACATTGAATATCCCGACGCTGATCAGGCCGGGCTTGGCCATGGGCAGCATCACCTGGAAGAAGATCCGGGTGTCGGAGGCCCCGTCGATGACCGCCGCCTCGTGGACCGCCGTCGGCAGGGTCCGGAAGAAGGAGTGCATGAAGAAGACGGTGAACGGCATCGAGTAGGCGACGTACACCAGGATCAGGCCTTGGTAGGTGTTCAGCATGTCGAAGCGCTTGACCATGAAGAACAGCGGCACGAGCGCCAGGAACACGGGGAACATCGCCCCGCTGACGAAGAAGTAGTAGATGACCCGGTTGCCCTTGAAGGGGTAGCGGGCCAGGACGTACGCCGCCATCGAGCCGAACAGCATGGTCAGCGGCACCGAGAACACCAGCACGATCAGCGTGTTGGCGAAGTACCCGCCGATGCCCTTGTCCCAGGCGCGGCCGAAGGCGTCGAAGTTCCAGTTCGAGGGCCAGCTCAGCGCCGAGCCGCCGATCTGCGCGTCGGTCTTGAAGGAGCCGAGCGCGAGCCAGATCAGGGGCAGCACGATCATTATCGCCCAGAGGACGAGGAACCCGTGCGAGAAGACGTTGAGGACCACGCCCTCGGAGCGGCGCTTGTCCGGCTCCCCCGTCCGTCCGGCTCCGCCGGAGCGCTCCGCGGCTGTTTCGCCCGGAGCCTTGATCACTGTGGACTGTGCACTCATCGTGGAATTCCGCTCAGAACTCGATGCGCTCGCGGCGGGTGGCGCGCAGCGTGATGACGGAGAGGATCATGGTCAGGACGAGCATGACCACGCCCATGGCGCAGGCGTAGCCGCTCTTGCCGAAGTACAGGAAGTTGCGCATCAGCACCGTCGCCATGACCTCGCTGTGGTGGTCGGGTCCGCCGCCGAACTGGCCCGAGGTCATGGTCGACACGAGGACGAACATGTCCATCGCGGCGATGCCCAGGTAGACCGCGGAGGTCTGCACAGAGTCCCACAGCAGGGGCAGGGTGACCTTGAAGAAGGTCTGGGCGCGCCCTGCGCCGTCGAGCAGGGCGGCCTCGTAGATGTCCTTGGGGACGGACTGCATGGCCGCGGAGAACAGGACGAGGTAGAAGCCGACGCCGTGCCAGACCACCACGAGCAGCAGGCACCACAGGACGAGATTGGGCTCGTTCAGCCATTCGACCGGGTGCTGGGCGTCGATCAGGCCGGTCCTGACGAGGAAGCCGTTGAGCAGACCGCCCTCGTCGCTGCGGTAGATCGCGCCGAACAGCACGGCGAGGATCGCCAGGGACAGGACCTGGGGGAAGAAGTACACGACCTTGTAGAAGCGTGATCCGCCGATCCCCTGGACGCCGCCGGCCCCGCTGCGCCCTCCGGCGTTCACCATGAAGGCGAAGAAGAGGGCGAGCAGGATGGTGATCACCGGGACGAACACCAGGAGCAGCAGGTTGTTCCAGAGGGCGCCGCGGAAGACCTCGTCCTTCAGCAACGTCGCGTAGTTGTCCAGGCCGACGAAGTCGAACGTCGGGGACTGCCCCGTCCAGTTGGTGAAGGAGTAGCCGAATGTCTGCACATACGGCCAGATGACGAAAGTGAGGTACAGCGCGAGTGGCGCGATGAGGAAGCCGGTGATGAAACCGTTCTTCCCTCTCCCCTGGACTACGTGGCTCATGGTGTCCGTCCCTGGTGTTGCCGGGTGGCCGGTGGACGCGGCGTCAGCTGCGCTTGTTGTTCTTGGCGTTCGGGTCCTGGGCGGCCTTGTTCACCGCGGCCTGCGCGCGCTTGATCCACTCCTTGGGCTGAATGCGCTGCGCCATCAGCTCATTGGACGCGTTCTCGATCTCGGTGCCCATCTCGCTGTACCACTCGGTGTACAGGTAGTTGAAGGTGTTGTCACCGGCGCCCTTGAGGGCCTCGACCGCGGACTGGGTGCCCGGGCGGAGCTTGACGTTCGGGTCGACCCCGTCCTTGACCACGGTGAGCGAGTTTGCCTGCTGCGCGAAGATCGTGGACCACTCGCGGGACAGCATCGAGCGGAGGAACTCCAGTCCCGCGGCCTTGTTGGCGGCCTTCTCCGGGACGATGAAGGGCTCGCCGGCCCCGGCGCGGATGGCCTCGAAGGGGAGCTTGCTGTCGGCGAGCACGGGGACCGGCAGGAACTTCATGTCGAAGTCCTCCGGGGTCTGCTTCAGCTGCTCGTTCTCCAGCCAGGAGCCGGAGGGGATGAAGGCGGCCTTGTACTGGTTCCAGGCGGTCTGGGACTCCGTGTGCGTGAGGCCGTTGGTGCCCGGCATCAGGAGGCCCTTCTCGACCACCTCGTAGACCGCCTCGACGGCGGCGAGGGCGGCCGGGTTGCCCTCGAAGGCGTTCGGTTCGAGGTTGTCGATGGCCTTCATGGCCTCCAGACCGCCCTTCTTGGCGATCAGGTCCATGATGACGACGTTGATGTAGTACGGGTACTTGCCCTGGTGGGCGACGCCGCCGATGCCCGCTTCCTTGGCCTTGGCGCAGACGGCCAGGAACTCGTCCCAGGTCTTGGGGGCCGTCCAGCCCTTCTCCTTGAAGAGCTTGCCCGAGTACCAGAAGCCGAAGACGGTGTATACGTAGTTCAGCGCGACGAACTTGCCGCCCTGGGTGCCCTGTTCGACGGTGCCCTTGATGAGGGTGTCGCGCACCTTCTTGGCGGGGTCGTCGAGCGAGGGGGCGTCGAGGACCACGTCGAGGTCGGCGAGCTGGCCGCCCTTGAAGAGCACGTCCAGCTTGATCTGCTGGGCGCCCGCGTCGTCGACGACGTCCGGCGGGTTGCCGCCGTTGAAGCGGGGCTGGAGCTTCGCGGTGATCTCCTGGGTGCCCAGGTGCTCGCTGGTGGTTCCCCACTTCTTGTCGAATGCGGCTTCCCAGGCCTTCGCGTAGTCGTCGCCGAAGCCGCCCTTGAACACGACCACGTCCAGCTTGCCGCCCTTGGCGACGCCGAAGGGGTTCTCCTTGGAGACGACGCCCTTGTCCGGGCCCTTCGTGGTCTCCTCGCCGCCGGAGGCGCAGGCGGACAGGAAGCTCATCGTCGGCACGGTGATCAGTCCGAGTGCCGCGGAGCGCTTGATCAGATCACGACGGCCGAGGCCCTCACCAGTGGATCCCATGCTCATGTCCTCGCCTTCGTCAAGAGTGTGAAGGAGGAAGGAAAATACGGCAGTTGCCGTACATGCGGCATCGCCGCAGGTCCCCGCCGTCCACCGGTCCGGAGCCGCTCGTCTCGCGGTGGTCCGGACGGGCACAGGTATAGTCCACTTCCGCTCGCCTGAGCAAGATCGTGCACAAGGATGACCGCCAGTTTTTCCGAGTTGAGACCTGTCCGTCATCTGACACTGCCACCAGGACATACCGAAGGGCCGCACCCCCTCGACGGGGATGCGGCCCTTTGGCCACCGATTCACTCGGCCGGCGGGTGCCTAGCCCCGGATGAGGTTCCGGAGCACGTACTGCATGATGCCGCCGTTGCGGTAGTAGTCCGCCTCACCCGGCGTGTCGATGCGGACGACCGCGTCGAACTCCACGCCGGTGTCGGTGGTGACCTTGACCGTGCGCGGGGTGGTGCCGTCGTTCAGCACCTCCACCCCGGTGAAGGCGAAGGTCTCCTCGCCGCTGAGGCCCAGGGAGGCCGCCGTGGCGCCCTCCGGGAACTGCAGCGGCAGGACGCCCATGCCGATCAGGTTGGAGCGGTGGATGCGCTCGTAGGACTCGGCGATGACGGCCTTGACGCCGAGCAGCGCGGTGCCCTTGGCCGCCCAGTCGCGCGAGGAGCCGGAGCCGTACTCCTTGCCGGCCAGGATGACCAGCGGGACGCCGGCGGCCTGGTAGTTCTGCGAGGCGTCGTAGATGAAGGAGACCGGCGCGCCCTCGACCGTGAAGTCGCGGGTGAAGCCGCCCTCGGTGCCCGGCGCGATCTGGTTGCGCAGGCGGATGTTGGCGAAGGTACCGCGGATCATGACCTCGTGGTTGCCGCGGCGGGAACCGTACGAGTTGAAGTCGCGGCGCTCGACGCCGTGCTCGGTGAGGTACTTGCCGGCCGGGGTGTCGGCCTTGATCGCACCGGCCGGGGAGATGTGGTCGGTGGTGACCGAGTCGCCCAGCTTCGCCAGCACGCGCGCGCCGACGATGTCGGAGACCGGGGTGGTCTCCATCGTCATGCCCTCGAAGTAGGGGGGCTTGCGGACGTAGGTGGACTGCGGGTCCCACTCGAAGGTGTTGCCGGTCGGGATCGACAGCGCCTGCCACTGGGCGTCGCCCGCGAAGACGTCCTGGTACGACTTGTTGAACATGTCCTCGCCGATGGCGTTCGCCACGACGTGGTTGACCTCGGCCTCGGAGGGCCAGATGTCGGCCAGGAAGACCGGCTTGCCGTCCAGGTCGATACCGAGGGCGTCCTTGGTGATGTCCACCTTCATGGAGCCCGCGATGGCGTACGCGACGACCAGCGGCGGGGAGGCCAGGTAGTTCATCTTGACGTCGGGGTTGATCCGGCCCTCGAAGTTGCGGTTGCCGGAGAGCACCGAGGTGACCGCGAGGTCGGCCTCGTTGATCGCCTTCGAGATCTCCTCGTCCAGCGGACCGGAGTTGCCGATGCAGGTGGTGCAGCCGTAGCCGACCAGGTTGAAGCCCAGCTTGTCCAGGTACGGGGTCAGGCCGGCCTTGTCGAAGTAGTCGGTGACGACCTTCGAACCCGGGGCGAGGGTGGTCTTGACCCAGGGCTTGCGGGTCAGGCCCTTCTCGGCCGCCTTCTTCGCCACGAGCGCCGCGGCGACCATGACGTAGGGGTTCGAGGTGTTGGTGCAGGAGGTGATCGCGGCGACGGTGACGGCGCCGTGGTCGATCTCGAAGGAGGTGCCGTCGGCCAGGGTCACCGGGGTGGGCTTGGTCGGCACACCGTTGGAGGACGCCGGGGCGTCGGACGCCGGGAAGGACTCCTTGCCGGCCTCCTCGTCGTCGTTGACGTAGTTGCGCACGTCCTGCGCGAACTGCTCGGCGGCGTTGGCGAGGACGATGCGGTCCTGCGGGCGCTTCGGGCCGGCGATGGAGGGGACGACCGTGGAGAGGTCGAGCTCCAGCTTCTCGGAGAAGTCCGGCTCGGCGGCCGGGTCCAGCCAGAGGCCCTGCTCCTTGGCGTACGCCTCGACGAGCGCGACCTGCTGGGCGTCGCGGCCCGTCAGACGCAGGTACTTCAGGGTCTCGTCGTCGATCGGGAAGATCGCGGCGGTGGAACCGAACTCCGGCGACATGTTGCCGATGGTGGCGCGGTTCGCGAGGGAGGTGGCCGAGACGCCCTCACCGTAGAACTCGACGAACTTGCCGACGACGCCGTGCTTGCGCAGCATCTCGGTGATCGTCAGCACCAGGTCGGTGGCGGTGGTGCCGGCCGGCAGCTCGCCGGTGAGCTTGAAGCCCACGACGCGCGGGATCAGCATGGAGACCGGCTGGCCGAGCATCGCGGCCTCGGCCTCGATGCCGCCGACGCCCCAGCCCAGCACGCCCAGGCCGTTGACCATGGTGGTGTGCGAGTCGGTGCCGACGAGGGTGTCGGGGTAGGCCTGGCCACCGCGGACCATCACCGTACGGGCCAGGTGCTCGATGTTGACCTGGTGGACGATGCCGGTACCCGGGGGGACGACCTTGAACTCGTCGAAGGCGGTCTGGCCCCAGCGCAGGAACTGGTAGCGCTCCTTGTTGCGGCCGTACTCCAGCTCGACGTTCTGGGCGAACGCCTCGCTGGTGCCGAACTTGTCGGCGATGACCGAGTGGTCGATGACCAGCTCGGCCGGGGCCAGCGGGTTGATCTTGGACGGGTCGCCGCCGAGGGCCTTGACGGCCTCGCGCATCGTGGCGAGGTCCACGACGCAGGGGACGCCGGTGAAGTCCTGCATGATCACGCGGGCCGGCGTGAACTGGATCTCCTCGCTGGGCTGGGCCTGCGAGTCCCAGTTGCCGAGCGACCGGATGTGGTCGGCGGTGATGTTCGCGCCGTCCTCGGTACGGAGCAGGTTCTCCAGCAGGACCTTCAGGCTGTAGGGAAGGCGGGCCGAGCCCTCAACCTTGTCCAGCCGGAAGATCTCGTACGACTCGTCGCCCACCCGCAGCGTGCTGCGGGCGTCGAAGCTGTTCGCCGACACGACAGTCTCCTTCATGCATGAATTTCGCGCGTTTACCGCATCCTGCCGCCACGCCCCTTGGCCAATCCGCTAAGGTAGGGCTAAGTTAGGTCACCCTTACCAGCGGGGGCGGCTGCGGTTCGCCTTCGGCAGATATCTCGATGTCGAGATAACTCTAGTACATGTCGCACCGAAGGGACGAGGTACGCACCCCGCCGACCTGTCCCGGCGCGGGGTGACTCGTCCCGATACGACCGGCCGCGCCGGAGGGCGGGTCGGCCGGTGAGATTGCTCACGGGTGGGAGGCGGCCGGTGTCAGGGGGCGTCTCGGGCGGGTCGGGTCCGGCGGGGGCGGCTCCGGCGGGTGGCGGGTCGGCCGGCGTCAGGGGCTCGTGGCATCGTGGGGCCATGGTCATCGACGTGCGCCCGGCCGCGGCTTTCGAGGACGTCCGCGCCGTACTCGGCCCGAAGTCTCCCGGGGCCGATGTCTGCTGGTGCCTGAGCTACCGGATCCCCTCGAAGCTCAACAACGAGCTGCGCGGACCGGCGCGGGGCGAGTACGTGGCCGGGCTGTGCCGCGCCGAGCCGCCTCCGGGGGTACTCGCCTACGACGGTGACCGCCCCGTCGGCTGGGCCGCCGTCGCACCGCGCTCGGACACCTCCTTCGCCCGCAACCGGAAGATCCCGCACGTCGACGACCTGCCGGTGTGGTCGCTGTGGTGCATCCGCGTACGCCCCGGCCACCGGAAGGCGGGGATCTCGCACGCCCTCATCGCCGGCGCGGTCGAGTTCGCCCGCGCCCACGGCGCGCCGGCGATCGAGGCGTATCCGCTCGACAACGGCGCCGCCCGGGTCGACCTGACCATGGCGTACGCCGGGATCCGGAAGAACTTCGAACGCGCCGGCTTCACCCACGCCGCCGACACCACTTCCGTGCTCGCCGGCCACCCCCGCGTCCTGATGCGCCTCGACCTGCGCTGAGGGGCGCCGACGGGCGGGGCCGGCGGCGGGCGCGACGGCGACCGGCCGCCACATCCGGACACGCGCGGGATGAATCGCACGAAAATGACCAAAGAGGGTATGGGTTGAATAGATACCCCAAATGGCCCAATGGCGCCCATGCGGTGACACACCCGCCGGGCCAACTGACCCTTACCTCGCAGGAGAAGGCTCCGCCCCCTCTGACCAGGCTCGTCGCGCCGCCCGCCCGAGCGGGGCGCACGATGGCAGTTGACGGTCGGTAACACCCGCACGCCACGCCCCACGCGAGCCGTATCTCATATCTGAGATACGGTGCACCCATGGCAGACGATTACCTCGCACGCATCGGCAAGCTCATCCGTGACGCCCGGCAGCACCGTGGCTGGACACAGAGTCAGCTGGCCGACGCGCTCGGCACGAGCCAGAGTGCCGTCAACCGGATCGAGCGCGGCAACCAGAACATCAGCCTGGAGATGATCGCCCGCATCGGCGAAGCGCTCGACAGCGAGATCGTCTCTCTGGGTTACGCCGGCCCGATGCACCTGCGCGTCGTCGGCGGCCGCCGCCTCTCCGGCGCCATCGACGTCAAGACGAGCAAGAACGCCTGCGTCGCCCTGCTGTGCGCGTCCCTGCTCAACAAGGGCCGTACGGTCCTGCGTCGGGTGGCCCGGATCGAAGAGGTCTACCGCCTGCTGGAGGTCCTCAACTCCATCGGCGTCCGCACCCGCTGGATCAACGACGGCGTGGACCTGGAGCTCGTCCCGCCCGCCCGGCTCGACATGGAGGCCATGGACGCGGACGCGGCCCGCCGGACCCGGAGCATCATCATGTTCCTCGGTCCCCTGCTGCACCGCATGGACCACTTCCGCCTGCCGTACGCCGGCGGCTGCGACCTCGGCACCCGCACCATCGAGCCGCACATGATCGCCCTGCGCCGCTTCGGCCTGGACATCACCGCGACCGAGGGCATCTACCACGCGCAGGTCGAGGCCGGGGTCTCCCCCGACCGCCCGATCGTGCTGACCGAACGCGGGGACACGGTCACCGAGAACGCCCTGCTGGCCGCCGCGCGGCACGACGGGGTCACCGTCATCCGCAACGCCTCGTCCAACTACATGGTCCAGGACCTGTGCTTCTTCCTGGAGTTGCTGGGCGTCGAGGTCGAGGGCATCGGCACCACCACGCTCACCGTCCACGGTGTCCCGAACATCGACGTGGACGTGGACTACTCCCCCTCCGAGGACCCGGTCGAGGCGATGAGCCTGCTCGCCGCCGCGGTCGTGACGGAGTCGGAGCTGACCATCCGCCGGGTGCCGATCGAGTTCATGGAGATCGAGCTCGCGGTCCTGGAGGAGATGGGCCTCGACCACGACCGCTCGGCGGAGTACACCGCGGACAACGGCCGCACCCGCCTGGTGGACCTGACCGTGCGTCCGTCCAAGCTGGAAGCCCCGATCGACAAGATCCACCCGATGCCCTTCCCCGGGCTGAACATCGACAACGTCCCCTTCTTCGCGGCCATCGCCGCCACGGCCCAGGGCCAGACCCTGATCCACGACTGGGTGTACGACAACCGGGCCATCTACCTGACCGACCTCAACCGCCTCGGCGGGCGCCTCCAACTCCTGGACCCGCACCGCGTCCTGGTCGAGGGCCCCACCCGCTGGCGCGCGGCGGAGATGATGTGCCCGCCGGCCCTCCGCCCGGCCGTGGTCGTCCTCCTCGCGATGATGGCGGCCGAGGGCACCTCGGTCCTGCGCAACGTCTACGTGATCAACCGCGGCTACGAGGAACTGGCCGAGCGCCTCAACTCGGTGGGCGCCCAGATCGAGATCTTCCGCGACATCTGACGGCGCGCGGGGTCCGCGCCAGGTCGCGAAGCGGCGCGGACCCGCGCACCGTGCTCCCGGGACACGGCGGCAAGGGGGCTTCCGGATCTCCCGCCGGGACACGAGGGGACGATCTTGTCCGAGGAGAGGCCGAGGTTCGCCTCGTGGGGGGTCGGTCAGGGAGACCGGAGGGGGTCGGTCGGGAGGGACCGGTAGGTCTCGCGCAGGGCGGACAGTGCCGGGTCGTCGGGTGCGAAGGACGCGGTGTCGATCGCCGTGACGGCCCGGACGCCCATGCCCGCGTTGGTGGCGAAGGCGGCCCGCATGCCGTGGGCGGACTCCCGGGTGACGGGGGCGACGACGTGGGGGTGGTGGCGGCGCAGGAGCTCCATCGTGACGCCCGGCAGGACGTCGGCCGCCGGCCAGATCACGGTGCCGGAGTCGTCCACGAATCCGACGTTCCAGGTGGGGCCCTCGGAGACGAGTCCGTCGGGGCCGTGGAAGAGCGCGTCGTCGAAGCCGGCCCGCTGCGCGGTCCGGCGGCCGTGGAGGGTTCCGAAGAGGCCGGTGTGCTTGACCGCCGGCACGTCGCGCACGTACGGGACGGACCCGACCCGCATCGGGGGCAGGGGGAGCGGCGGCCCCGCCGGGCGGGTGGTCACCAGTACGTGCGGGGTGGCCGGCGCGGAGGGCCGGCCCAGGTCCAGGGCCGGGTCGAAGACGGTGACGCGGACGACGCACGCGCCCTCGCCGCCGGGGGCGACCACGCGGCCGAGGTACTCGCGTACCCGGTCGAGGTCCAGCTCCGCCGCGAACAGCGCACGGCAGTCCCGCCGCAGCCGTTCCAGGTGCGCGGCCAGGCCCCGTACCCGTCCGTCCTCGACGCGCATCGTCGTGAAGTGCCCGTAGTTGACGAGCGCCAGGGCCCGCACCGCCTCCGGGTCGGCCGCGGCTCCGTCCAGTTCCATCACGCCGCCCAGTCTTCCACCGCCGCTCACCGTCCCCAGCCGCCGGCACCCCGCCGGGCGCGGCACGGGCCGGGCGGGGCCGGGCGCGGCACGGCGATATCCGGTCCGATGTCGTACGCATCCTCGCCACCGGCGGTAGGGCCCGGCAGAATCGAGCGCCACGAGTCGGGACGAAGGGGGCGGTCATGTCAGCCGGAACGCAGAGGGACGCCGATACGGCGGGTACGGCGGGTACGGCGGGTACGGCGGGTACGGGGGGCGCGGCTGCTACCGCGGTGACGTCGGGGACGGTCGGTGCGCCCGCGCCACCGGCCCCCGTACTCGCGGGGCACCCGCTGCTCGGATCGCTGCGCGACCTGAAGTCGGACTCCCTCGGCACCTTCCTGCGGGCCCGGCACCGGCACGGTGACGTCGTGCGGATCACCGTCGGCCCGCCCGTGCTGCGCGCCGAGCTGTACTGCGTGTTCTCCGCGGAGGGCGCCCAGCAGGTGCTCGCCTCGGAGTCGGCCAACTTCCGCAAGGACAACGCCTTCTACCAGGAGGTCCGCTACTCCTTCGGCAACGGACTGCTGACCAGCCAGGACGAGGACTATCTGCGCCAACGCCGCCTCGTGCAACCGCTGTTCACCCGACGCCGGGTCGACGGGTACGCCGGGGCCGTCGCCGCCGAGACCGCCTCGGTGCTGCTGGCCTGGGAGGAGGCCCGCGACGGCCTCGTCGACGTGGGCGCCGAGATGACGCACTTGGCCCTGCGCGCGGTCACCCGGATCCTCTTCGGAGCCGACGTCGAGGCGACCGCCCACGTCGTGAACCGGTGCTTCCCGGTCATCACGGACTACGTACTGCGCCGCGCCTACTCCCCCGCCAACCTGCCCCGCGGCTGGCCGACCCCGGGCAACCGGCGGGCCGCCGCCGCGATGGGCGAGCTCCACGCGGTGTGCGACGCGATCGTCGCACAGCGGCTCGGAGCCGCCACCGCTCCGGACGCCTCCCCGGACGCCGCGAACGACGGCCCGGCCGCGGACCTGCTGAGCCTCCTCGCCGCGGCCCGTACCGCGGGCGACGCCGCGTTCGACGCCGTCGAGTTGCGCGACCAGGTCCTGATCTTCCTGCTGGCCGGCCACGAGACCACCGCCACCTCGCTGGCCTTCGCCCTCCATCTGCTGGCCCGCCACCCGGAGCAGCAGAGCAGGGCCCGGGAGGAGGTGACCCGGGTCCTCGGCGACCGTACGCCCGAAGCCGCCGATCTGGACCGGCTGCCGTACCTCACCCGGGTCCTCAAGGAGGCCATGCGGCTCTACCCGGCCGCGCCCGTCATCGGCCGCAAGGCCGTCGCCGCCACCGTGGTGGGCGGGGTGGCGGTCCCGGCGGGCGCGGACGTGGTCGTGGCGCCCTGGGTGACGCACCGGCATCCGCGGTACTGGCCGGACCCGGAGCGCTTCGACCCCGACCGGTTCACCCCCGAGGCCGAGGCGCTGCGCCCGCGTTATGCGTGGTTCCCCTTCGGCGGCGGCCCGCGCGCCTGCATCGGCCAGCACTTCTCGATGCTGGAGTCGGTGATCGCGCTGGCGATGACCTTGCGGGCGTACGAGTTCGAGGCGGTGGACACCGACGTCCCGGTCGGCGCCGGCATCACCCTGCGGACCGACGGCCCGGCCCGCTGCCGGGTACGGCGCGTGAACGCGTGACGCCCGGGCGCCCCTCGCCGACCCTGCCCGATCCGCACCGCCCCGGCACGGTTCCCGCGTCCGGCCGGACCCCGCCGGCGGACCGCCGTCGTCAGACCGCCGTCGGCGTGTGGTTGCCCTTAAGGCGTTCGAGGTCCGAGGGGCGGACCTGGATCGCGAACAGTGCGATCACGGCGGCGACCAGGGTGAAGATCGAGGCCGTGACGAAGGCGGCGGACACGCCCGAGGTCAGTACGTAGTCGCCCCAGGGGTCGGGGAGCCGGCCGGTGCGTTCGAAGAGGAGCCGCTGCGCAGGGGTGGCCTGGCCGAGGAAGGCCGGGACCTGCGCCTCGGCCTCGTTGCGGCTGGCCGTGCCGAACACGGTGACCAGGATGGACAGTCCGAGCGAGCCGCCGATCTGCTGCATCGCGTTGAGGAGACCGGATGCCGCGCCCGACTCCCGGTCGGGGACGTTCGACAGTGCCATCAGCGTCAGGGACACGAACTGCATGCCCATGCCGAGGGCGAACAGCAGCATCGGGCCCAGGATGCTGCCCAGGTACGTGGAGTCGACGTCGGTCAGCGTCAGCCAGGCCAGGCCGGCGGCGCTGCACAGGGCGCCGATCACCATGAAGGGCTTGGGTCCGAACCTCGGCAGCAGGTGCGAGGTGACGCCCGCGCCCACCGCGATGACCGCGCTGATGGGGAGGAAGGCGAGGCCGGCCCGCAGCGGGCTGAAGCCCAGGACGTTCTGCACGAACAGGGTCAGGAAGAAGAACATCCCGAAGATCGCGCAGGCGAGGAAGAGCATGATCGCGTACGTCCCGGCCCGGTTGCGGTCGGCGAACATGTGCAGCGGGGTGATGGGCTGGGGCGAGCGGCGCTCGATGAGGACGAACGCGGCGAGCAGCACGACCGCCAGGGCGAAGGAGGCGAGGGTGACCGCGTCCCCCCAGCCGTCCTGCGAGGCCCGGATGAAGCCGTAGACGAGGGCGACCATGCCCACGGTCGAGGTCAGCGCGCCGGCGAGGTCGAAGTGTCCGGGGTGTCGTTCGGACTCCCGGATGACCCGGGTGGCCATCACCGCGATCAGCAGGGCGATCGGGACGTTGACGAAGAACACCCAGCGCCAGTCGAGCCAGGTGACGAGCATGCCGCCGGCCAGCAGGCCGATGGCGCCGCCGCCGGCCGACACGGCCGCGAACACGCCGAAGGCCCGGTTGCGTTCCGGGCCTTCCCTGAAGGTGGTCGTGATCAGCGCGAGGGAGGTCGGGGAGGCGATGGCCCCGCCGACGCCCTGGAGGGCGCGGGCGGCCAGCAACTGCACGTCGTTCTGGGCGAGTCCGCCCAGCAGCGAGGCGAGGCCGAAGAGGAGGACGCCGAAGACGAACACGCGCCGCCGGCCGAGGATGTCGCCCGCGCGGCCGCCCAGCAGGAGCAGGCCGCCGAAGGTGAGCGTGTAGGCGTTGACGACCCAGGACAGGCTCTCGGTGGAGAAGCCCAGGTCTGCCTGGATGTGCGGCAGCGCGATGTTCACGATGGTGATGTCGAGGACCACCATGAGTTGGCAGGAGGCGATGACGAACAGCGCGAGGCCGTGCGTACCGCCACGGCCCTTGCCGTGGGTCCCGTTCGCGCTCGGCAGCGGGTTCCGGTCCACCCTCACGACGCTAAGCCCGGCCCCGGGAGGCCACCACTCGAACAGCCTAGTGCCGGTGATATATCACATGTCACACTACGATCATGGATGACTTCCTCAGGCTCTCCGCGAAGACGGCCCGTTTCACGTACGGCGCCCCGCGCGCGTTCACCTTCGGGGACGACGGCAGGCTGCTCTGGTTCCTCCGCTCCGGCGGTCCCACCGACCCCTTCGACAGCCTCTGGGTCCTCGACACGACGACCGGCGCCGAGTCCCGGCTCGCCGATCCCCGTGAACTGTGCCCGGAGCCCGGTCCGCTCCCCGTCGCCGAACGCCGACTGCGCGAGCGCATCCGGCTCGTCGCCGCCGGGATCGGCTCGTACGCGCTCTCCGGCGACGGCCGCCGCGCCGTCTTCCCCCTCTACGGGCAGCTCTACGCGGTCTCCCCCGACGGGACCGGCGCCGCCCGGCTCCCGGTCGCCGGCCCCGCGCTGGACCCCCGGCCCAACGCGGACGGCTCGCGCACCGCGTACGTCTGCGGCGACGCCCTGTACGTCAGCCCGGGCGACCGCGTGAGCCCGGACGACGGGGCCCGCTGGGGCGTCGCCGAGTTCGCGGCCGCCGAGGAGCTGGGCCGCGCCCGGGGCCACTGGTGGTCCCCGGACGGGGTCACGCTGCTCGCCGCCCGCGTCGACGAGTCCGCCCTCCAGCGGCGCTGGTTCGCCGACCCCGCGCACCCCGAGCTGCCGGCCGAGGACTTCGCTTACCCCGAGGCGGGCGGCCCCAACGCCGGGGTCCAGCTGTGGGTGCTGCGCGAGGACGGCGACCCGGTCCGGCTCGACTGGGACGAGGAGAGCTACCCGTACGTCTCCGACGCGGGCTGGGAGTCGCCCGGGGAGATCCTGCTGACCGTCCAGGACCGGCTCCAGCGCAACGTCCTGCTACTCACCGCCGACCCGGCCACCGGCCGCACCCGGGAACTCTCCCGTACCACGCACCCGCAGTGGGTGGACCCGATGCTCCCCGGCACCCCGGCCCGGCTGGCCGACGGCCGGATGCTGACCGCCGTCGACACCCCGGGCGGGGCCGCCCGCGCCCTCGCGGTGGACGGCGAGCCGCTCACGGGCGACGGGACGCAGGTGCGCCGCGTGGCCGGGGTCCACGAGGGCCTGCTGCTGATCGAGGCCGGGCAGCGCGACCCCTCCGAGCAGCAGGTGCTGCTCCTCGACCCCGTGACCGGGGAGTGCACCCCGCTCGCCGACGGCCCCGGCGTGCACGGCGTCCAGGCCTCGGCCGGGAACCTGCTGCTGACCTCCGCCGACGCCGACGGGATACGACGGACCGTACGCACCGCCGACGGGCGGGAGTTCACCCCCCTCGACCTGTCCGAGCCGCTGCCCCACCGGGTGGTCCCGGTCCTGGAGCGGGTCACCGAACACGGTGTCCCGACGGCCCTCACCCTGCCCCGGGGGCACGTGCCGGGGCAGCGCCTGCCCGTGCTGCTCGACAGCTACGGCGGCCCGGGCTTCCAGGACGTCAGCGCCGAGCCCCGCCGCTGGCAGCACCGCCAGTGGTGGGCCGACCAGGGCTTCGCGGTCGTCACCACGGACAACCGGGGCACCCCGTACGTCTCCCCCGCCTTCACCCACGCCATGTACCGGGGCTTCTCCGAGGTCACCCTGGAGGACCAGGTCGGGGCGCTCCGCGCGCTCGGTGACCGGCATCCGGACCTGGATCTCGGCCGGGTCGGGGTGCGCGGCTGGTCCTACGGCGGCTACCTGGCCGCGCTGGCGGTGCTGCGCCGGCCGGACGTCTTCCACGCGGCGGCGGCCGGGGCCGCGCCGACCGACTTCCGGCACTACGACACCGCGTACACCGAGCGGTACCTGGGGCTCCCGCAGGAGCATCCGGAGGTCTACGAGCGGGACTCGCTGATCCCCGACGCGCCGAAACTGATCCGGCCGCTGCTGCTGATCACCGGCCTCGCCGACGACAACGTGCACCCGTCCCACACCCTGCGGCTGTCGCGGGCGCTGACGGACGCGGGCCGCCCGCACCAGCTGCTCGCGCTGCCCGGCGTCACGCACATGACCCCGGGCGGGGCCCGCGAGAAGGTGATGGCGCAGGAGCTGGAGTTCTTCCGCCGCGAGCTGGCCTGAGTGGGCCGAAGGCGACGCACAGGGCCCCGGAGACGCCGTTGTCTCCGGGGCCCTCGTCTTCCCGTGGATCCCCGTCAGTCACCCGGGAAGTGACAGGCCACCTCGCGCGAAGCGGCGATCCGCAGCAACGGCCGCTCGGTGCGGCAGATGTCCCGCGCCTTGGAGCAGCGCGGGTGGAAGGTGCAGCCGGGGGGTGGAGCGGCCGGGCTCGGCGGGTCGCCGAGCAGCACGATCCGCTCCCGCCGCCGCTCCGCCACCGGGTCCGGCAGCGGTACGGCGGACAACAGCGCCCGGGTGTAGGGGTGCTGAGGACTGGAGTACAGGGCGTTCTTGTCGCCGATCTCGACGATCCGGCCCAGGTACATGACGGCCACCCGGTCGCTGACCCGTTTGACCACCGACAGGTCGTGCGCGATGAACACGTACGACAGGCCGAGCTCCGCGCGCAGCCGCTCCATCAGGTTGACGATCTGCGCCTGCACGGACACGTCCAGGGCGGAGACCGGTTCGTCGGCAATGATCAGGCGGGGACTGGTCGCCAGCGACCGGGCGATCCCGATGCGCTGGGCCTGGCCGCCGGAGAACTCGTGCGGGTAGCGGTCGATGTGCTCGGGGATCAGTCCGACGAGCTCCATCAGCTCGGCGGCCCGGCGGCGGGCGTCCCGCGCGCCCCAGCCCTGTACGAGCAGCGGGTCGGAGATGATCCGGGCGACGGTCTGGCGGGGGTTGAGGGAGGAGTGCGGGTCCTGGAAGATCATCTGGATGTTCCTGCGCAGCGGTCGCAGGGCGCCCCGGGACAGCCGGGTGATGTCCGTGCCGTCGAAGGCGACCCGCCCGGACGTGGGCTCCAGCAGGCGTACGAGCATGCGGCCGGTGGTGGACTTCCCGCAGCCCGACTCCCCCACCAGACCCAGCGTCCGGCCGGCCTCCAGGTCGAAGGAGACCCCGTCCACGGCGCGCACGGGAGCCCCCCGGCGCCCGGTCGCGGACCGCTTGCCGGGAAAGGTCATGGTGAGGTCGCGTACGGACAGCAGCGGTTCGGTACGGGTCATCGGGCCGCCTCCTCGGCGGTGCGGACTCCGGGGAAGTGGCAGGCCGCCGTGCGGCCGGGCCCGTCCCCGTACGGGACCGGCCGCGGACGCTCCCGTACGCAGCGCGCGGCGGCGCGCGGGCAGCGGGGGGCGAAGGCGCAACCGGGGGCCGGGGCGAGCAGGGACGGCGGGGAGCCCGGGATGAAGGGCAGGGGTTCGTCGTCGGCGGTGTCGAGCCGCGGCAGCGAGTCGAGCAGGCCCCGGGTGTAGGGGTGGGCGGGACCGGCGAACAGCTCCTCGGCCTCCGCCTGTTCGGCGACCCGGCCGCCGTACATCACCAGTACCTCGTGGGCGACCCTGGCGACCACGCCCAGGTCGTGGGTGATCATGACGACGCCGAGGCCGCGCTCCTGCTGGAGCCGGGCGATCAGCTCCAGGATCTGCGCCTGCACGGTGACGTCGAGCGCGGTGGTCGGCTCGTCGGCGATCAGCAGGTCGGGTTCGCACGCCAGGGCCATGGCGATCATCGCGCGCTGGCGCATGCCGCCGGAGAACTGGTGCGGGTACTCGCCCGCCCTGCGGGCCGGCTCGGGGATGCCGACCTCGCCGAGCATGTCGATCGCCCGCCTGCGGGCCGCGGCCCGTCCCGATTTGAAGTGCACCCGGAAGTGCTCGGAGATCTGCTCGCCGATCGTGTAGTAGGGGTGCAGGCTGGACAGCGGGTCCTGGAAGATCATGGCCATCCGCCGCCCGCGAATGGTGGAGAGCTCCCGCTCGGAGAGTCCGGTCAGCTCGCGTCCGGCCAGGGCCACGGACCCGCTGACCTCGGCGCCCCGGTGCAGGCCCATGACGGCGAGCGAGGTGACCGACTTGCCGGAACCCGACTCGCCGACGATGCCGAGGGTGCGGCCGGCCTCCACGGTGAAGCCGAGCGAGTCGACGGCGCGCACGGAGCCGCGCGGGGTGGTGAAGGTGACGCGCAGATCGCGTACTGCGAGGAGCGGAGCGCTCATCAGTACCTCACCCTCGGGTCGATGACGGCGTACAGGAGGTCGACGGCGAGGTTGGCGACGACGATGAAGAAGGCGGCGAGCAGGGTGACCCCGAGGACCACGGGCTGGTCGGAGTTGACCAGCGCCCCGTAGAAGAGCCGGCCGACGCCGGGGAGTCCGAAGATGGACTCGGTGATGACGGCGCCCGCGAGCAGGCCGCCGAGGTCCATGCCGAAGATGGTCAGGACGGGGGTCATCCCGGAGCGCAGCCCGTGCTTGACGACGACGACCCGTTCGGGCATCCCCTTCGCTCGGGCCGTGCGGATGTACGGCTCGGCCATCGCCTCGATCATCGAACCGCGGCTCTGGCGCGCGTACATGGCGGCGTAGAGCAGCGCGAGCGCGGTCCAGGGCAGGAGCAGGTTGGAGGCCCAGGCGAGCGGGTCCTCGGAGAAGGCCTGGTAGGTGGGGTAGGGCAGGAGGCCGGCGATGCGGATGACGCCGTAGATGAGCATCACCGAGGTGAAGTAGACGGGCAGCGAGGCCGCCGCGACCGCTCCGACCATCAGGGCCTTGTCGGTGACGGTGTCCTTGCGCAGGGCGGCGGTGACTCCGGCGCCCAGGCCCAGGACGAGCCACAGCGCGGCGGCTCCGACGGCGAGGGAGGCGGAGACGGGGAGCCGGTCCATGAGCAGGTCCCACACGGGCAGGGAGTTCTCGTACGAGTAGCCCAGGCACGGGAAGCCGCACTCGACGGCGTACTGGCCGGTGCCGAGCGTGCGGCCGGTGAAGATGCCGGTGAGGAAGTCGGCGAACTGCCGCCACAGGGGCTGGTCGAGGCCCAGGTACGCCCGTACGTCGGCCAGTCGCTCGGCGCTGCAGGTCTTGCCGCAGGCGGCCGCGGCCGGGTCGGCGGGCAGCACGTAGAAGATGAGGAAGGTGACGGCGGCGATGGCGAGCAGGACCCCGGCGAGGGCGAGCAGCCTGCGGGCGAGGTAGAGGATCAACTGCGGCCGCCCCTCGGGTCGAGGATGTCGCGCAGGGCGTCGCCGAGCAGGGTGAAGGCGAGCACGGCGAGGAAGAGGAAGACGCTGGGGATGACGAAGTACATGGGGTCGGTCTCGTAGAAGGCCACGGACTCGGCGATCATCTGGCCCCAGGAGGGCGTGGGCGGGCGGACTCCGACGCCGAGGTAGCTGAGGGCGGCCTCGGTGCTGATCATTCCGGGGATGAGCAGGGTGGTGTAGGCGATCACTGGCCCGGAGACGCCCGGGAGGATCTCGCGGGTCAGGATCCGCCAGGAGCCGGAGCCGCCGACGCGGGCGGCGTCGACGTACTCGCGGTGTTTGAGGGAGAGGGTCTGGCCGCGGACGACGCGGGCGACGCCGGGCCAGCCGAACACGCCGATCACGACGGTGATCAGGACGATCCGGTTGACGTCCTTGGCCACGGACAGCATCGCGATCATGAAGATCAGCGAGGGGAAGGACATGGTCAGGTCCATGAGCCGGGACAGGATCGTGTCGGTGCGGCCGCCGAAGTAGCCGGCGGCGATCCCGGCGGCGGTGCCGGCGAGGACCACGATGGCGGTGGCGGCGAAGGCGATCAGGAGGGAGACCTGCGCGCCGTGGACCACGCGGGCGAACAGGTCGCGGCCGGTGACGGGTTCGACGCCGAGCCAGTGCTCGGAGCTGATCCCGCCGAAGGAGCCGAGGGGCTGGCCGCCGAGGTAGGGGTCGATGGCGGTCTTGTCGAACTGCTCGGGGGACCAGCCGCCGAGCGCGCCCAGCCAGGGCGCGGTGACGGCGGTCAGGACGAAGAGCAGGACGAGGCCGAGGCTGACGCGGACGGCGGGGCGGCGGCGGAGTTCCCGCCGGGCGAGCTGCCAGGGGCTGCTGCCCGGGGGGACCTCCTTCACCTGCGGGGCGCCGTCGGCAGGTGCGGTGGTGGTCGTCATGTCGTCATGTCGGGATGTCGGGATGCCGTCGGGCCCGGCCGCCCTCAGCCCTGGCTCTTCGACGGGTCCTTGAGCCCGACGGTGGCGTAGTCGATGGTGCCGGTCCACACGGGGTGGCCGAAGGCGCCCGCGATGTTGGGGCCGACGAGCAGGGGCTTGCGCTCCAGCAGGATCGGGACGGAGGGGGACTTCGCCATGAGGGCCGCGTCGAGGTCGATCCAGGCCTGGTTGGCCTGCGCGGCGTCGGCCATGGCGTTGATCTCGTCGATCCGCTTCATGGTGGCCTCGTCGCGGAACTGGCTGTAGTTGCCCTGGTTGCCCTTGTCCTTGATGGTGCGTCCGTCGAAGACGAAGGGCAGCCAGGTGGAGCCCGACGGGTAGTCGGGGCACCAGCCGGTGAGCGTCATGTCGGGGGTGGTGGACAGGTCGCCGATGACGTCGTAGTAGGCGCCGGGGTCGACGGTGTCGACGACGACCTCGATGCTGGCGCGCGACAGGCCCTGCTGGATGGCCTCCGCCTTGCCCTTGTCGCCGGTGGACACGGCGAGGGAGACCTTCAGGGCCTCCTTGCCCGCGGCCTTGAGGAGCTCCTTGGCCTTGGCCGGGTCGCCCGCCGGAGCGATCTTCAGGGTGTCGGCCTGCTTGCCGCCGGACAGGGCCGGGGGCAGGTAGGCGGTGGCCACCTCGTTGAGGGCCGGGCCGCCGCCCGCGGTGACCACGGCCTCCTTGTCGACGGCGTACTGCATGGCCTCGCGGACCTTGGGGTCGTCGAAGGGGGCGCGGGAGTTGTTCAGGTGGAGCATCTCCGTACAGCCCTGGGACTCGGCGAGCAGGCGCGCCTTGACGTCCGGCTTGGGCAGCACCTTGGGGGCGCTCTCGGGACGCATGTCGGCGTACTGGACGGCGGAGGCGTCCGCGCCCTCGCCGGCGATGATGCGGTCGTCGATCTGGCCGCCCTTGAGGCCCATGACCACCACGAACCGGTCCGGGTAGGCCTTGCGCACGGTGTCGGTCTTCGGGTCCCAGTGCTCGTTGCGGACCAGGACCAGCTTCTTGTCCCGGTCGTAGGACTCGATCTTGTACGGGCCGGAGGAGAACGGGCGGGCGTCGTACTGGGTGCCCTTCTCCTGGGCCAGGGGGACGGGTGCGAAGGTCGGCAGGGTGGCGGTGGCGGAGAACTCGGCCACGGGCCGCTTGAGTTCGAAGACGATCGTGCGGTCGTCGGGGGTCTTGACCGAGTCGAGGTGCTTGCCCTGGAGCGGACCCTTGTAGCCCTCGGCGCCGGCCAGGTACTGGGCGGCGTAGTCGGGGCCGCCGGTGAGGTCGGGGGCGAAGGAGCGCTCGACGTTGTACTTGATGTCCTGGGCCTTGATCGGCGAGCCGTCCTCGTACTTCACGCCCTCCTTGAGGGTGAAGGTCCAGGTGCGGCCGCCGTTGGACGGGGTACCCAGGTCGGTGGCGAGGTCCGGGACGAGCTCGCTGCCGGCCTTGCCGGGCTCGGCCTTGAAGGTGACCAGGGTGCGGTAGAGGAGCCGGGTGCCGAAATCCATCGTCGGCATGACCCAGTTGCGGGCGGGGTCGAGGTGGGAGAAGTCCTGGTTCGACAGCACCGTGAGCGTGCCCCCCTTGACCGGGGTGCCGCCGAGGATCTTCCCGTCGTTGGCGGCGGCCGGGTTCGAAGCACCCGCACCGCCCGTGCCCTTCTTGGGGTCGGAGCAGCCCGATGCGCCGAGTGCGAGAGCCGCCACCAGGGCGGTGGCGAGGGCGAGTTGGGTGCGCTTGGTCATGGGTCACTCCAGTGAAGGGCCGCGCTCTACGATGTGACCGATAACATAGTAATGTGAAATTGCACTGACAAGAGGTTGAGCCCCCCGTTATCCAGCCGTGTCCAAATCCGTTTGCCCTACGCGGAGTTGAGCCGTGGCCTACGATCACCGGCCATGGACATGGACCCGGAAACGGACACGGACATGTACGCGTACCGCGAGAGGGACGCGGTCGGGGGCGCGGGCGCGGCGGGCCGCAGCGCACCCCCCGACCCGGCACACCTCCGCGAGCCGGCCGGGGAGGACGAGGACGACCTCCACTGCCGCGTCGGGGCGCGCGCCCCTAAAGGCCCGAGCCGAGGCCGCCCGGCGTGCGGCCCACCGGCTCGTCGCGGCCCTGGGCCCACAGCGAGCGGACGTGCCCGAGGTGGCGGGTCATGCACGCCTGCGCCGCCTCGGCGTCCCCGCTCAGCATGAGGTCGAGCAGCTCGATGTGCTCCTCCGCCGAGGACACCAGCTTGCCGGCCTCGTCCAGGCCGGTGAGGCCGTACAGCCGGGACCGCTTGCGCAGGTCTCCGACCGTCTCGACGAGCCGGTCGTTGCCCGAGAGTCCCAGCAGCGAGAGGTGGAAGCGGCGGTCCGCCTCCAGGTAGCCGATGAGGTTGTGCTCGCGCGCACTGGTCACGATCTCCTGCGCGACGGGGCGCAGGGCCTCCAGCTGCTCGGTCGTGGCGATCTTCGTGATCCGGCCGATGGTCGGCACCTCGATCATCGTGCGCAGTTCGGTGTACTGGTCCAGGTCGCGCTCGCTGACCTCGGTGATCCGGAACCCCTTGTTGCGGACGGGCTCGACCAGGCCCTCGCGGGCCAGGTCGAGCATCGCCTCGCGCACCGGGGTGGCGGACACGCCGAGCTCCGCCGCGAGGCCGGGCGCCGAGTAGACGCTCCCGGGACGCAGCTCACCCGCTATCAGGGCTGCTCGCAGGGCATGGCCGACCTGGTCCCGGAGCCGTTCCTGGGCCTTGATGAGACTGTGCTGCTTCAGGTCACCCATTGCTTTTCCTCCGACACCCGCGACACCCGCGACGAGCAGAGCAACAGCGTACAATGTCACGTTTCTCTGCTTGCCCCGGCGGCCTCGTACAGTGCGACCGCCACGGCAAGATCTTCCCAGGCCATGCCCACGCTCTTGAAGAGCTGTGGACAACCCGGCCGCCCGCCCGCCGGCATCCGGCCCGCGACCAGGTCGGCGAGGGTGCCGGTGATATGACCGGGCCCGATGGCGCCCTCCGCCTCCGGCACCAGCAGGTCCCCCGCCTCGCGCAGGGCGGCGGCGCGCGATTCGACGTACACCGCCGCCCGTCGCACCAGGGCCGTGTCGGTCTCCCGGGCGCCCGGTTCGTGCGAGCCGACCGCCACGACGGTGGTGCCCGGTCCCGCCAGGCGCCCGTCGAAGAGCGGCTCCCGCGCCGTGGTGCAGCAGATCACCAGGTCGGCGCCGGCCACGTCGTCCGGGGTCCCGGCCCGGGCGGGCACGCCGAGGCCCTCGGCGTGGGCGGCGAGCGCCTCGGCGCCGGCCCGGTTCCGGGCGACCACGACGACCCCGGCCGACGCCCGTACGGCGAGGGTCGCCTCCAGGTGCCCGTACGCCTGGGGGCCGGAGCCGAAGAGCACCAGGTGCAGCGCCCGTCCCTCGGGAGCCAGGTGGCGCAGGGCGAGGGCGGAGACCGCCGGGGTGCGCAGGGTGGTCAGGGCCGCGCCGTCGAACAGGGCGAGCGGGCGCAGGGTGGGGCCGTCCAGCAGCAGGTAGGAGCCGGTGATGCGGGGCAGCCCGCGGCCCGGGTTGGCGGGCGCGACCCCGGCGATCTTCACCCCGGCGTACGCGCCGGAGGCGGCCGGCATCAGCAGCAGTTCGCCGCCGGGGACGGCCAGTGCCGTGCGTTGCGGGCAGCTCTCGGGATCCACCCCCGAGCGCAGGGCGGCGGCGAGCGCGTCGGCCGCGTCGGCCGGGGTGATCAGCCCGGCCATGGCCTCCGCGCCGAACTGCCGAACACCGGCCGGCGGCGGCCCCGCCGGCCGCGGGCCTGTCGGGGCGGGCCGCGTCACAGCAGGAAGCCCGCCCCGAGCGGGTCGTACGGGTCGGCCACGAAGGCGTGTTCGCCGGTGCGGTACGCCGTGCCGGTGACCTCGGTGACGCCGTCGGGAAGGAGCCGGCCGGTGAACACCGTGCCCGTGACCGACTCGTGCAGCAGGTCCTCCCCCGCGCCCAGCCGCCCGTCCTCCGCGAGCAGCGCGAGCCGCGCCGAGGTGCCCGAGCCGCAGGGCGAGCGGTCGACCTGTCCGTCGGCGAAGACGGTGACGTTGCGCTGGTGCGGCCCGAAGGGGGTGCCGGGCAGTTCCTCGTGGAAGGTCACCCCGTAGACCCCGGACAGCAGCGGGCCGTCCGGGTGCCAGGTCGCCGGGTGGCCGGCCAGCGCGGCCCGGACCTCCTGTCCGGCCCGCACCAGAGCGGGCAGCGAGGCCCGCGAGACGTCCAGGCCGAGGTCGCGCGCGGCGACGGAGGCGTAGCAGGCGCCGGCGTGCGCGATGTCCACCTCGGTGAGCCCCAGCGTGGTGGCGACGGGGATCTTGCGGGCGCCCACCCGGGCCGGGACGTTGCGGAAGGTGACCCCGGTGGTGCGCCCGCCGGTGCGGTGCACCGTGGCGGTGACCCGTCCGGACGGCACGTCGATGCGCACCGGCGCGTCCCCGTCGTCCGGGGCGGTGACCCGGCCGGTGTCCACGGCCCAGACCCCGAGGGCCATGGCGCCGTGACCGCAGGCGGTGGAGTAGCCGTCCTTGTGCCAGAACAGCACGCCGAAGTGGGCCCCGTCGTCGTCGGCCGGCACGACGAACCCGCCGTACATCCCGGCGTGTCCGCGCGGCTCCTGGACCAGCAGCCGCCGTACGTCGTCCAGGGCGCCGCGGCGGGGCGCGGTGCCCGAGCCGCCCGGACCGATGGCGGTGGCGCAGCGCTCCGCGACCGTGTCGCCGGGGACGGGGAGGTCCTGGTCGCGGGTGTCGACGATCCGGAAGGGCTCGCCGGCGGTGTGGTAGTCGGTGGTGCGCACGAGGGAGCCGCTCACAGCAGGAACCCTCCGGGGAAGGGGTCGGTCGGATCGAGGAAGTACTGGGCCGTGCCGGTGATCCAGGCCCGTCCGGTCACGGTGGGGACGACCGCCGGGAGCCCGCCGACGGTGGTCTCACCGACGAGCCGGCCGGTGAACTCGGTTCCGATGAAGGACTCGTTGACGAAGTCGGTACCGAGTTCCAGCAGCCCCCGGGCGTGCAGCTGGGCCATCCGCGCGCTGGTGCCCGTACCGCAGGGGGAGCGGTCGAACCAGCCCGGGTGGATGGCCATGGCGTGCCGCGAGCGTCGGGCGTCGGAGCCGGGGGCGGCGAGGTAGACGTGCTTGAGTCCGGCGATGGAGGGGTTCTCGGGGTGGACGGGCCGGTCCCCGGAGGCGTTGACGGCCTCCATGATCGCGAGTCCGGCGGCGAGCAGGTCGTCCTTGCGGGTCCGGTCGAAGGGCAGGCCGAGGTCGTCGAGTGCGACGAAGGCGTAGAAGTTGCCGCCGTAGGCGAGGTCGTAGGTGACGGTGCCCAGGCCCGGTACCTCGGCCTTCAGGTCGAGTCCGACGCAGAAGGAAGGGACGTTGGTGAGGGTGACGGCGGTGGCCGCCCCGTCCTCGACCCGGACGTCGACGCTCACCAGGCCCGCCGGGGTGTCGAGCCGGACGGTGGTGACCGGCTCGACGACGGGCACCATGCCGGTCTCGACCAGCACGGTGGCGACCCCGATGGTGCCGTGGCCGCACATGGGCAGCAGGCCGGAGACCTCGATGTAGAGGACGCCGAAGTCCGCGTCGGGCCGGGTGGGGGGTTGCAGTACGGCGCCGCTCATCGCGGAGTGGCCGCGCGGCTCGTACATGAGCAGGGTCCGGACGTGGTCCGTGTGCTCGATGAAGTGGAGCCGCTTCTCGGCCATGGTGGCGCCCGGGATCACCCCGACGCCGCCGGTGATCACCCGGGTGGGCATGCCCTCGGTGTGCGAGTCCACCGCGTGGTAGATGTGGCGCGTACGCATGAAGTCCCTTGTCCTCTCGTGCCGTCGTTGCCCGTCGTCCCCTGCGACCGGCCTAGTTGAGTCCCTCGGCCAGGGCCTTCTCGGTGGCGGCGCGGACCGCGGCCTCGGTCTCGCCGGTGAGGGGGAAGCGCGGCGGGCGGGTCGCGCCGCCGGGGCGGCCGGCCAGGTCCATGGAGAGCTTGATGGCCTGGACGAACTCGGTCTTGGAGTCCCAGCGCAGCAGGGAGTGCAGGGACTTGTAGAGCGGCAGTGCGGTGGCGAGGTCACCGGCGACGGCGGCCCGGTAGAGGGTGGCGCAGGACTGCGGCAGGGCGTTGGGGTAGCCGGCGATCCAGCCGACCGCGCCGGCGAGGGCGAGTTCGAGGAGGACGTCGTCGGCGCCGATCAGCAGGTCGAGGCCCGGGGCTAGCTCGGCGATCTCGTAGGCGCGGCGCACGTCGCCGCTGAACTCCTTGACCGCGACGATCGAGCCGTCGGCGTGCAGCCGGGCGAGCAGGGACGGGACCAGGTCCACCTTGGTGTCGATGGGGTTGTTGTACGCGACGACGGGCAGTCCGGCGCGGGCGACCTCGGCGTAGTGGGCGCGGACGGTGTCCTCGTCGGCGCGGAAGGCGTTGGGCGGCAGCAGGAGCACGGAGCCGGCGCCGGCCTCGGCGGCCTGTTCGGCCCAGCGGCGGGCTTCGGCACTGCCGTAGGCGGCGACGCCGGGCATGACGCGGGCGCCGTCGCCGGCGGCCTCGACCGCGGTGCGTACGACGCGCGCCCGCTCCTCGTCGGTGAGGGTCTGGTACTCCCCGAGGGAGCCGTTGGGGACCACGCCGTCGCAGCCGTTCTCGATGAGCCAGGCGACGTGTTCGGCGTAGGCGTCGTAGTCGACGCCGAGGTCCTCGCGCAGGGGAAGCGCGGTGGCGACCATGATGCCGTGCCAGGGGCGGGTGCGGGGCGCGGGGGTGTGCGCGAAGGTCATGAGAAGCTCCCTAGAGTGGTGTGTGACATTTTACTAGTGGGTGTGATGCGGCCACAAGAGCCGCACGCGGCCGATCAGTGGTCGGCGGGGGGAAGTCGGGCGAGCAGCCGCAGCGGAACGGGGCAGGACAGCGGCCGCCGGTCGGGCGCCGGCTCCACCCCCGCGAGGGCGGCCACGGCGGGACCGCACATCCGGCCCTGGCACCAGCCCATACCGGCCCGGGTGAGGAGTTTGACGGTACGGGCGTCCCGCGCGCCGAGGTCGCGGACGGCCTCGCGCACCGGGGCGGCCGGCACCTCCTCGCAGCGGCAGACGACGGCGTCGTCCCGGAGCCAGTCGGTCCAGCCGGAGCCGGGCCGGTGCGCCGCGGCCATCGCCCCGGCGAAGGCGCGCAGCCGCGTCCTCTGGCGGGTCAGCACGGCGGCGACGGGCCGCCCGGCGATGTCGTGGGCCGCGATCTCCCCTTCGGTGAGGGCGAGCCGGGCGCCGCCGATGCCGCCGGTCTCCCCGGCGGACCAGATCCCGGGGACCGAGGAGCGCTGCCCTGCGTCCAGGTCGAGCGCGACGGTGCCGTCGGCGGCGGCGCGGGTGGCGCAGCCGAGGCCGGTGGCGAGTTCCAGCTGCGGTACGAGCCCGTGGCCGATCGCGAGGGCGTCGCAGGGAATGCGGCGTGAGGTGCCGGGCAGCGGCCGCCAGTCGCGGTCGAGCCGGGCCACCGTGACGGCCTCGACCCGGTCGGTGCCGTGGGCCTCGGTGACCGCGTGCCGGGTCAGCAGCCGGACGCCGTGGCGCAGCAGGGCCCCGCCGTACACGGCGGCCTCGGCGAGCTTGCCGGGGTTGCGCAGCAGGACGGGGAGCCCGCCCGCGTACGAGGTGTAGGCGGCGGCCTCCACCACGGCGGGCACGGCCGCGCCCGCGGCGGCCAGCGACCCGGCCACGGCCAGCAGCAGCGGTCCGCTCCCGGCGACGACCACCCGCTTGCCGGGCAGCACGAGCCCGGCCTTGAGCATGGCCTGCGCGCCGCCGGCTCCGATCACCCCGGGCAGGGTCCAGCCGGGGAAGGGCAGTTGCCGCTCGTAGGCGCCGGTGGCCAGCAGCACGGCCCGGGCGGCGACGGCCGCCGCGCGTTCATCGGCCCCGTGGCCGGTGACCGCGTGCAGGACCCATCCCCCGCCGGCCCCTTCGACGCCTCCCCCGCCGCCGGCTCCTGCGCCGTCCCGGACCACCGTCCAGACGTGGTGGCCCGGCAGGTACGTGATCCGGCCGGCCGACTCGTGGGCGCGCAGGGCGGCTTCGCGGTCCGCGAAGTCGGCCCAGTCGTGGTGCAGCGCCTCGGGGCGGGCGGCCCCGAGCCCGGGCGCCGGGCTGCGGTAGTACTGGCCGCCGGGACGCTCCCCCGCGTCCAGGACGGTGACGCGCAGCCCGAAACCGGCCGCGGTGACGGCCGCGGCGAGTCCCGCCGGTCCGGCGCCGACGACGGCGAGGTCGACCGGGCGGCCCGCGGCGGGCCCCGGCGGCGGGGTGGGGTCAGACGGCGAGGTCGGCACGGCCGTTTCCCTCCTGGGTGGTGACGGTGTCCCCCGGCCGGGCCGGGACCAGGCAGGCCCGTTGGTTCGGGGTGCCGTTGACGGTGACGAGGCAGTCGTAGCAGCTGCCGATCCCGCAGAACGCGCCGCGCGGGGCGCCGCCCTCGCGGGTGGTGCGCCAGGCGAGGATGCCGGCGCTCCAGAGCACGGCGGCGACGGACTGGCCGGCCTGTGCGGGCAGTTCGCGGCCGTCGAAGTCGATCGGGTAGGTGGCCGCCGGAGTGCCGCCGACCAGCGAGCGGGGGCTGCGCATGTGGGGTGCTCCTCAGGAGGTCGGTGCGGCGGGGAAGTCCCGGTCCGGGCGGAACGGGGCGACGGGGATCGGTTGCCCGGCCCCGGTCAGGGCGGCGGCGATCAGCAGGCCCGTCGCCGGGGCCAGGCCGATGCCCGCCCCCTCGTGGCCGCAGGCGTGCAGCAGTCCGGGACGGCGGGGGTCGGCGCCGATGGCCGGCAGGTGGTCGGGGAGGTACGGGCGGAAGCCGTGGTACGTGCGCAGGACGCGGGCGTCGGCGAGGACGGGGAAGAGCGCGGCGGCCTGGGCGGCCAGCCGGCGCAGGGCCTCGGTGGACAGCGCGCGGTCGAAGCCGACCCGTTCGCGGGTGGCGCCGATGAGCACCGGGCCGGCCGGGGTCCCCTCGACCACCGCCGAGGACTGGAGGGCGGCCGATCCGCTGGCCACGTCCGCGATGTAGTCGGCGGCGTAGACCTTGTGCCGGACCACGCGGGGCAGCGGCTCGGTCACCAGGACGAAGCCCCGGCGCGGCAGGACGGGCAGGGTGACTCCGGCGAGTTCGGCGACGCGCCCGCCCCAGGTGCCCGCCGCGTTCACGACGGCCGGGGCCAGGAGTTCGCGGCGCGCGGTACGGACGCCGCGCACCGCCTCACCGGAGCGCAGGATGCCCGTCACCTCCTCGCCGAGGTAGGTCCGGGCGCCCGAGGCGGCCAGCAGCCGGGCCGCGGCCTGGGCGGGCTGGACCTGGGCGTCCTGCGGGTAGTGGAAACCGCCGCCGAGGCCCGGGGCCAGGTGCGGCTCCAGCTCGCGCAGGGCGTCGGCGGGCACCTCGACCGCCTCGACCCCCGCCGCGCGCTGGCCTTCCGCGAAGGTCCGCAGGGCCTTCTGGGTGCTTTCGTCCGGGGCGACGACCAGGCCGCCCTTGAGTTCGTACTCGATCGCGCGGGGCAGGGAACCGGCGAGTGCGCGCCAGAGCGCGCCGGACAGCAGCGCCAGGTCGAGTTCGGGTCCGGCCTCTTTGTCGGAGACGAGGAGGTTGCCTTCGCCGGCGCCGGTCGTCCCGCCCGCGACGGGGCCCCGGTCGACGACGGCCACGGAGAGTCCGGCGCGGGCGGCGTAGTACGCACACGCCGCACCGACGACACCGGCGCCGATGACGACGACGTCCGGGGAGTGGGTCTTGGGCACGGCAGTAATATGTCACATTCTTTAGAGAGTTCCCAGAGGTCCCGGGAAGGCACGGGCAGGAAGCCCGGGCCGGCCCCACCCCCGTGCGAACGAGGGGCCGGCCCGGTGCGCCGATCAGCCGCGGAGCGGACCCTCACAGCTGTAGTCCGCCGAACCGGCGAGCTTGTTGGACCAGATCTCCACGGGACCGAAGGAGCAGTTCATGTCGGCCAGGTTGTTGGAGGCCGCGCCCGCCCGGTCGAGGATGAAGTAGTCGACCGTCTCGGACATGTCCTTGAAGTTCTGGTCGTCGCTGCGCCATTTCTTCAGGTTCGCGGTGATCCGGCCCGTACACGTGAAGCGGCGCTTGCCCGGGTCGCCGTTCTCGACGCAGTCCGGGGTGTTGTAGGTGGCCGTGGCGAAGGACGACTTCACCGACGACAGGGCCGCGTCGCGCAACTGGTCGTTGGGGGTGAAGGTGGTGTTCGGTACGAAGAGCTGGTCGACCTTGGCGATCTGGGCGTCCAGGAAGCGGTCGTAGTCGCGCTGGAGGTAGCTGTCGGAGCCCAGCCGGTTGCGCCAGGCCTCGTACGCGTTGACGTCGTTCGCCCGCAGGTGGGTGTACATCTCGCGGAGCACCATGGGCTTCTCGGTCCACAGGAACTCGAAGAAGGTGCCCGCGTAGCTGTAGAAGCGGAAGCCGTCGCCCTCGTAGGTGGCGTTCAGGATCTGCTCGACGCTCATCCGCGGACCGCCGCCGGCCGTGTCGTTGATGATGCTCTTGACCAGGGACTTGCGGACGGCGATGCCGTTGTCGCGGGTGGCGCCGTCGAAGAACTCGGCCGTGCCCTCGTCCATGGCGGTGGTGCGGTCGTCCTCGTACCAGGGCCCCTCGCCGAAGAAGCCGGGGACGGCGAAGCGGCCGTTGAGGTAGTGCGTGTACTCGTGCCGGAAGAGCTCTTCCAGCGTCAGCGAGGAATCCTGGGGGACGCGCCGCTCGTACGTGTAGAAGGTGGCGCCGTTCTCGATGTAGATGCCGCCGTTGTTGGTGTCGTAGCCGGTCAGGATCGGGTGGTAGTTCTCGTAGTCGGCGCGCGAGGCGTACAGCACGATGTTCAGCGTGGTGTTGGGATCGCCGGCCAGCGGCTGGTCGGTGCCCAGGACGCGGTGGTACTGCGCCTTGACCTGCTTGCTCGCGTAGTAGAGCTTGTCGACGGTGGCCCGGTCGAGTCCGGTGCGGACCTTGATCGCGCCGTTGTCGTAGGTGAAGGTGTGCGGGAAGATCTGCCGCTCGATGTCCTCCTTGCACACCCCGTACGGCTTGCAGGCCTCGTAGAAGTTCAGCCAGTTGACGAGCTTGGCCCACTGCGGACTGCCGTTGCCGAAGGTGGCCTTGACGGGCTCCAGCAGGGCTCCGAGGTCGGCGACGACCTCCGCCTCCAGGCCCGCGACCTGGCCGAAGCGGCCGTACTCGCTCAGCGCGTCGCGCGGGACCCAGGCGTTGCCCGTGCCCTTGAGGTGCGCGTACGAGGCGAAGGCCTTGAAGGCCGCGCGGTACGAGGGGTCGGCGGCCACCGCCGCGTGGAAGGCGGCGTCCTGGTTGCCCGGGTAGACGCCGAGGTAGTTGACGGAGAGCGCGGCGAGGGCGGCACCGGCCCAGGCGGCGTCCAGGTGCGTGGCCGGGTGGGCCGGGTCCATGGTGGCCAGGACCCGCTTGATGAGGCCGAGCTGGTGCTGGCGCAGGCCCGGCGCGCTCGCCGCGTACAGCGCCTCACGCAGGGTGCGGGCGTTGGATGCGGTGACGTCGAAGGTGCGGGCGGCGTTCCCGAAGTCGGCGACGGCCTGGCGCATGGCGTTCACGGTCGGGGCGTCGGTGACGTCGATCTCGGAGCGCGCGTAGTCGTGGTAGGCGACGGCGTGGAGATAGGTGAACATCTCCTCCAGGTGGGAGGAGTTGCGGCCGTCGTGGGCGGCGGAGAGGGCGGATATCCGGCGGGAGACCGCCTGCACGTGGGCGTCGGACATCACCGGGGCCAGCCGGGCGTCCCAGGTCCAGATGAGGCCCCGCAGGCAGCCGTCGGCGGTGACCGCCTGGTCGCCGAGGAAGTCGGCGAACTGCTCGGGGGTGAGGTTCTTGATCCCGTCGAGGGTGCAGGGAACGGCGACGGCGAGGCTCCGCGCGGTGGGCGCGGCCTGCGCCGCCTCGCGGCTCTTCTCGCTGCGCTCGGTGGCCGCGGGGGCCGCCTGGACGGCGCCGGGGATCCGGCCGGCCGGGGCAACTGCGGGGGTGGCGGCGGAGGCGGCCTGGCCGGTGCCCGGGGCCGGGGCGGGCGCCGGGGTGTTCTCCTGGGCGTTCGCGAAGCGCTCGACCTCGTCGAACGGGTTCGCGGCGGGGGCGCCGCCGGTGAAGGCGGCCGGGGCCGCGCTGCCCGCGACGGCGGCCGGGGCGCCCGAGTCGGCGGCCCGGGTCACGCCCTGGCCCGCGGTGGCGAGGAGGGTGACCGCGACGGCGGCCGAGAGGAGGGACGTACGCACAGCTCTGTGCTGGAACACCAAGACTCCTGATGAGGATGGGAGGTGGGGGTGTGGTGCGTGCGGTGCCGCGTCCGGTGAGGAGCGCGTGAACTGCCCTGCGTCACGCGGCGTTTGACGGGGATTAACGTGCCGCGGTGTGAGCTGTAACATAGTAATGTGAAATTGCACTGACAAGACCTGTGCGCCCACCAGTTCGCATCTTCTTGATGGAGCCTCCGTGACCGACGCCCCCTCGCACCTCAACACCGGCAGCCATGACCTGTCGGTATCCCCGGAGTTGTCCCGGTTCATGGCGGGGAACTGGGCCCCTTCCCCGCTGCCCGAGTCCGACCGCGTCGCCGCGTACGCGGTCACCCCGGCGCGCCGGGCCCGGCTCTCGGCGCTCTTCCCGGGCGAGCGGCTGATCGTCCCGGCCGGTGAGCTGAAGGTCCGCAGCAACGACTGCGACCACCGGTTCCGCCCGTACAGCGCCTACGCCTGGCTGACCGGCCTCACCGGCGAGGACCAGGCGGGTCACGTCCTGGTCCTGGAGCCGTCGGGCCCGCACGCCCACGAGGCGGTGCTGTACCTGCGGCCGCGCTCGCCCCGCACCGTCGACGACGGCGCGTTCTACCGGGACCGCAGGTACGGGGAGTTCTGGATCGGCCGCCGGCCCGAACTCGCCGAGGCGGAGCGCCTCACCGGCATCCGCTGCGCGCCCCTGGACGGTCTCGGGTCGCCGGCCGGCCGCAACGCGGCCACGGACCCGGAGCTGGCCACGGCCCTGTCGGAGCTGCGCCTGGTGAAGGACGCCTGGGAGGTCGGACAGCTCCAGCTGGCCGTCGACCACACGGTGGCCGGCTTCGAGGACGTCGTACGGGCCCTGCCGCGCGCGCTGGCCCACCCGCGCGGGGAGCGGTGGATCGAGGGGGTCTTCGGCCTGCGCGCGCGGGCCGAGGGCAACGGCACCGGGTACGAGACGATCGCGGCGTCCGGCGCCCACGCGTGCGCGCTGCACTGGATCCGCAACGACGGCCGGCTGAACGGGGACGAACTGCTGCTCCTGGACGCCGGCGTGGAGACCGACACCCTGTACACGGCGGACATCACCCGGACCCTGCCGCTGTCGGGCCGTTTCTCGCCCGTCCAGCGCCAGGTGTACGAACTGGTCCTGGCCGCCCAGGAGGCGGGCATGGCGGCGCTGCGGCCCGGTGCCAGCTTCCGGGACTTCCACCGCGCCGGTATGCGGGTGATCGCGGAGGGCCTGGCCGAGTGGGGCGTCCTGAAGGACGCGGAGGGCGACCTGCACCGGCGCTACACGCTGTGCAGCAGCGGGCACATGCTGGGCCTGGACGTCCACGACTGCGGGAAGGCGCGGGCGCAGACCTACCTCGACGGGATCCTGGAAGAGGGTCAGGTCCTCACCGTGGAGCCGGGGCTGTACCTCCAGCCGGACGACGAGACGCTGCCGGCGGAGCTGCGCGGCATCGGCGTGCGGGTCGAGGACGACCTGGTCGTCACGGCGGACGGCGCGCGCCTGATGTCGGGCGCGCTGCCGCGCACGGTCGACGGCATCGAGGAGTGGATGGGCGCCCTCCTGGACGCGGCGCGGGGCTGATCCGCGAGGGCCGAATGCCCGCGAGGGCCGGTCGGCGCGCCGGGCCGGTCGGCGCGCCGGGCACCGTACGCCGTATCGGCGAGCGGTGCCCGGCGGGGCTACGGGAGGACCGCGAAGCCGTCCAGTTCGACCAGGGCCTCGGTGTCCCAGAGCCGGACCACGCCGACGAGCGCCATCGCCGGGTAGGCGCGCCCCGCCGAGCGGCGCCAGATCCGCCCCAGTTCGGGGGCCGCCGCGCGGTACGCCGCCACGTCCACCGCGTAGACGGTGACCCGGGCCAGGTCGGCCGGGGCGCCGCCGGCCGCGGCCAGGGCGGCGAGCAGGTTCGCCAGGGCCCGTTCGAACTGCTCCGGCAGGTCCTTCCCCACCACCTTGCCGGCGCCGTCCAGGGCCGTCTGGCCCGCGAGGAAGACCAGCCGGGAGCCGGTCGCCGTCACCGCGTGCGAGAAGCCGGTCGCCGGGGACAGCTCCGGGGGGTTGATCCGCTCGATGCTCATCGCGCGGCCGCCTCCCGGTAGAGCTCCTTCGCGATGATGGTGCGCTGCACCTCGCTCGCCCCCTCGTAGATCCGGGGTGCCCGCACCTCGCGGTAGAGGTGTTCCAGCAGGTGGCCGCGTTGGAGGGCCACCGCCCCGTGCAGCTGGACCGCGTGGTCCACGACGTACTGGGCGGTCTCGGTGGCCAGCAGCTTCGCCATCGCGGCCCGGCGGGGGACGTCCGGGGAGCCCCGGTCGTGGGCCCCGGCCGCCGCGTAGACCAGCAGCCGGGCCGCCTCGGTGCGGGTCGCCATCTCGGCGACCCGGTGCGCCACCGCCTGGAGGTCGCCCAGCACCCCGCCGAACGCGGAGCGCCCGGCCGTGTACTCCAGCGTGGCGTCCAGCGCGGCCCGGGCCATGCCCACGGCGAAGGCCCCGACGCTCGGCCGGAAGAGGTTCAGCGTGTCCATCGCGACGCCGAAGCCCCGCCCGGGCCCGCCGAGCAGGTCCTCCCGGCCGACCGGCACCGCGTCGAAGGTGAGGGAGCCGATGGCGTGCGGGGACAGCATGTCCAGTGCCTCGCCCCCGAGCCCGGGCCGGTCCGCCGGGACCAGGAAGGCCGACACGCCCTTGGCGCCCGGCCCCTCACCCGTTCGGGCGAACACGGTGTAGAAGTCCGCTTCCGGGGCGTTGGAGATCCAGCACTTCTCGCCGGTCAGGCGCCAGCCGCCCCCGGGGTCCGGTTCGGCCGCCAGTGCCAGCGCCGCCGCGTCCGAGCCGGCGCCCGGCTCGCTCAACGCGAAGGCGGCCACCGCACGTCCCGCGATCACCTGCGGCAGCCACCGCTCCCGCTGCTCCGCGCTGCCCGCCCGGAGCACCGGATGGGCGCCCAGGCCCTGGAGGGCGAGCGCGGTCTCCGCCTCGGTGCAGCTGTAGGCCAAGGACTCGCGCAGCAGGCACAGTTCGAGCGCGCCCGCCGCGAACACCCGCTCCAGCAGGCCCAACTCGCCCAACTCCCGCAGCAGCGGCCGGTTGACCCGTCCCGGCTCCCCCTTCCCGGCCAGCGGCCGCAGCCGCTCCGCCGACAGTGCGCGCAGTCGCCCGCACCATTCCTCCTGGTCCACTCCGAGCGCGAATCCGGTCATCCGAATGTCCCCGCATCTATCGCGTCCTGTTGACTGCCGTCACCGTCACGATACGCTCGTGGTGCGACCGCACGGCCGGCCCCACCTCATTCCGGACCGTCGCCAGGGGGCGAACCAGCCTTGGACCTCAAGCCTTCCGCACACGCCGACACTTTCGCGCGCGACCATCTGCCGCCCGCCCACACCTGGCCGGAGTTGCTCTTCGAGTTGCCCGAACTGGCCTACCCGGACCGGCTGAACTGCGGGGCCGAGCTCCTCGACGCCACCATCGCCCGGCTCGGCCCCGACCGCCCGGCCTTCCGCAGCGGCTCGGGCGAGGTGTGGACGTACGGCGGGCTCCGCGAGCGCGTCGACCGCCTCGCCCACGCCCTCACCGCCGACCTCGGCGTCGTCCCCGGCAACCGGGTGCTGCTGCGCGGTCCCACCGGCCCCTGGCTCGCCGCCTGCTGGCTCGCGGTGATGAAGGCGGGCGCGGTGGCGGTGACCGTACTGCCCCAGCAGCGCGCGCAGGAGCTGGCCACGGTCTGTTCGATGGCCCGGGTGGGGCACGCCGTGTGCCACGCGGACGCGCTGGACGACCTGACCCGGGCCGAGGTACCGGGGCTGCGGATCACCGCGTACGGGGGCGGCGGCGCCCAGGACCTGCTGCGCCTCGCCGAGCGGTACGGCCGCGAGCCCTTCCCCGCGGTCGAGACCTCCGCCGACGACGTGGCCCTGATCGCCTTCACCTCCGGTACCACCGGGCGGCCGAAGGGCTGCATGCACTTCCACCGCGACCTGCTCTCCGTCGCGGACACCTTCTCCCGCACCGTGCTGCGCCCCCGCCCGGACGACGTCTTCGCCGGGAGTCCGCCGCTCGGGTTCACCTTCGGTCTCGGCGGACTCGTCGTCTTCCCGCTGCGGGCGGGGGCGTCGGCGCTGCTGCTGGAGGAGGCCGGGCCCCGGTTCCTGCTGCCCGCCCTCGCCGAGCACCGCGTGACGGTCCTGTTCACCGCCCCCACCGCGTACCGGACGATGCTGGACGCCCTGGGCCCGTACGACGTGGGCGCGTACGACCTGTCGGCGCTGCGGCGCTGCGTCTCGGCCGGGGAGAACCTGCCCGCCGCGACCTGGCAGGCCTGGTACGAGCGCACGGGCCTGCGGATCATCAACGGCATCGGGGCCACCGAGCTGCTGCACATCTTCATCTCCGCCGCCGACGAGGACATCCGGCCCGGTACCACCGGGCGGGTGGTACCGGGCTGGCAGGCGCGGGTGGTGGACCGGTCCGGACGGCCGGTCGCGGACAACGAGCCGGGGCTGCTGGCCGTGCGCGGGCCGGTGGGCTGCCGCTACCTGGCCGATCCCCGGCAGGGCGAGTACGTGCGCAACGGCTGGAACCTGACCGGCGACACCTACGTCCGGGACCCGGAGGGCTACTTCCGCTACGTCGCCCGCGCCGACGACATGATCGTCTCCGCCGGCTACAACATCGCGGGCCCCGAGGTGGAGGAGGCCCTGCTGCGCCATCCGGACGTGGTGGAGGCCGCGGTGGTGGGCCGCCCGGACGAGCGACGCGGGCAGGTCGTGGTGGCGTACACCGTCGCCCGTGAGGGTGCGGTACTGACGGAGGAGCTCCTGCGCGCCTTCATGCGGGCCGAACTGGCCCCGCACAAGTGCCCGCGCTCCTTCGTCTTCCTCCCCGCGCTCCCCCGGACGGCGACCGGCAAACTGCAACGCTTCCGGCTGCGCGATCTAGAGTGATCCCGTGGCCGAGCAGCACACCCCGCGATCCCTGATCGTCACGTTCTACGGTGCCTACGGGCGCTCCTTCGAGGGCGCGGTCCCGGTGGCCGCGCTGATCCGCCTGCTGGGCGCGGCCGGCGTGGACGCGCCGTCGGTGCGTTCGTCGGTGTCCCGGTTGAAGCGGCGCGGCTTCCTGCTGCCCGCGCGGGCGGCGGACGGCTCGGCGGCGTACGCGCTGTCGCCGGAGGCGCGGCAGCTGCTGGACGACGGCGACCGGCGCATCTACGGCAGCCCGCAGCCCTCGCCGCAATGGCTGGTGGCCGTGTTCTCCGTCCCGGAACAGGAACGCCACAAGCGGCACCTGCTGCGTTCCCGGCTGGCCCGGCTCGGCTTCGGCACGGTGGCGCCGGGGGTGTGGATCGCCCCGGCGCAGCTGGCCGAGGAGACGGCGCACACCTTGGAGCGGCTGCACCTGACGGCCTACGTGGAGCTGTTCCGCGGCGCCCACCTGGGCTTCGCCCCGACGGCGGAGGCGGTGGCTCGCTGGTGGGACCTGGCGGCCCTGGCCAAGCAGCACGAGGAGTTCCTCGACCTGCACGAACCGGCTCTACGGGCCTTGCAGGCGGGCCCGCCGCCGACGCCCGAGGAGGCCTACCGGGGCTACCTGCTCGCCCTGGACAGCTGGCGCCGCCTCCCGTACGCCGACCCCGGGCTGCCGCGCGCGCTGCTCCCGGCGGACTGGCCGGGCGACCGCGCGGCGGCGGTCTTCGCCGAGCTGCACGCGCGGCTGCGGGATCCGGGCGCGGGCTTCGCGCGACCGTGACCGGGCGCGGGCGCCGCGGCCGCGCGTGGCGCGGCCCCGCGTGCGGAAATGCGGGTGCGCACCGGCTCCGCGCCGCGCCAGGATGGGCCATGACCTGGACCTTCAGTACGGACCTGGCGGCCTACCTGACCGCAGCGGGGCCCGCCGTGGCCGCGCAACCCGTCGTGAACACCATCCTGCTGACCACGGCGGACGCCCTGGAGCGGCGCGGCCCGCACGCCTTCGGCGCTGCGGACCCCTTCTTCGGCTGGTGGACCGGCCCCGACGGGACCGTCACCGGCGGCCTGCTGTGCACACCGCCCCACCCGCTGCTGCTGGGCGCGCTCCCCGCCGGGGCCGTCCGCGCGCTGGCGGACGCCCTGGCCACCGAGCCGCTGCTCGCGGGGGTCAGCGGCTTCAACGCCCGCCGGCCCGATGCGGACGCACTGGCCGGGGCCTGGACGCGGCCCGCCCGGGTCTGCGAGGAGAACCGGCTGTACCGGCTGGCCGCCCCCGTCGCGCCGGATCCCGCCCCCGCCGGCGCGGCCCGGACCGCGGCCGAGACCGACCTCCCGCTGCTGTTGGAGTGGATCACGGCCTTCCACCAGGAGGCGGGCGTGCCGGGTCCGGCGTCCGAGGGCGCCCTGCGCGACCGGCTCTCGTACGGCGGGCTGCTGCTGTGGGAGCACGGCGGGACCCCCGTCTCGCTGGCCTCCTTCTCCCGCCCGATCGGCTCGGCCGCCCGCGTCGGCCCGGTCTACACCCCGCCGGAACTGCGGGGCCGGGGGTACGCGGCCGGGATCACGCACGCGGCGGGCGCGGCGGCCCACGCGGCCGGGGCCTCGCAGGTCCTCCTGTTCACGGACCTGGCCAACCCCACCAGCAACGGCCTCTACCTGCGGCTCGGTTACACCCCGGTCGAGGACCGCGCGGAGGTCGTGGCCGCCTGAGGTCGTGGCCGCGAGGTCGGGAGCCGCCGCCGAGAATCCGCCGCCCGGCCGCCGCGTTCGGCGTCGCTCCCGCCGCAGGACCGGAGGTCAGCCGCGCCCGGTCGGAGGCGTCCGGCTGCCCGCCCGGTACGGCGCGGGCCAGGGAGCGGCCGGGCCCGCGTAGGACTGCTCGGCGGCCGCGTGCAGGGTCCAGTGCGGATCGTAGAGGTGGGGCCGGCCCACCGCGCAGAGGTCCGCCCGCCCCGCCAGCAGCAGCGAGTTGACGTCGTCCCACGAGGAGATGGCGCCGACGGCGACGACCGGTACGCCCAGCGCGTTGCGAATCCGGTCGGCGTAGGGGGTCTGGTACGACCGCCCGTACTCGGGGGTCTCGTCCGCCACCACCTGGCCGGTCGACACGTCGATGGCGTCCGCTCCCCGGGCGGCGAACGCGGCGGCGATCTCCACCGCCTCCTGCGCGGTGGTTCCGCCCGGCGCCCAGTCGGTGGCGGAGAGGCGGACGGTCATCGGGCGGTCGGCGGGCCAGACGGCGCGCACGGCGTCGAAGACCTCCAGGGGGAAGCGCAGCCGGTTCTCCAGGGAGCCGCCGTAGGCGTCCGTCCGGTGGTTGGTGAGCGGGGAGAGGAAGCCCGACAGCAGGTAGCCGTGGGCGCAGTGCAGCTCCAGCAGGTCGAAGCCGCAGTCCGCCGCGCGGACGGCGGCGGCCGCGAACTCGGAGCGGATCCCGTCCATTTCGGCCGCGGTCAGGGCGCGCGGGACCGCGGAGACGCCCGGCCGGTAGGGCAGCGCGGAGGCGGCCACCAGCGGCCAGTTGCCGTCCGGGAGCGGGTCGTCCATGCCCTCCCACATCACCCGGGTGGAACCCTTGCGCCCCGCGTGCCCGAGCTGGACGCCGAGCGCGGTGCCGGGCGCGAAGGTGTGGACGAAGTCGGCGATCCGCTTCCAGGCCGCCGCCTGTCGCGCCGTGTACAGGCCGGCGCAGCCGGGGGTGATCCGGCCCTCGGCGCTGACGCAGACCATCTCGGTCATCACCAGGCCGGCCCCGCCGAGCGCGCGGGCGCCCAGGTGCGCGAGGTGGAAGTCCCCGGGCACGCCCTCCTCGGCCGAGTACATGTCCATCGGCGAGACGACGACCCGGTTGCGCAGGGTCAGGCCTCGCAGGGTGAAGGGGGTGAACATCGGCGGGGTCCGCGTGCCCGACGCCTCCTCGTCGGGGCAGCCGAAGTCGCGTTCCACCGCCCGGGTGAAGCGCTCGTCCCGCATCCGCAGGTTGTCGTGGGTGACCCTGCGGCTGCGGGTGAGGAGGTTGAAGGCGAACTGGCGGGCGGGCTGGGCGACGTAGCCGGGGAGCTCCTCGAACCAGCGCATGCTGGCCGCGGCGGCCCGCTGCGTGCTGGCGACCGCCGGGCGGCGCGCCGCCTCGTACGCGGCGAGCGCCTCCGGTACGCCCGGTTCCGCGGCGAGCGCGTCGGCGAGTGCGAGGGCGTCCTCCACCGCGAGTTTGGTGCCGGAACCGATGGAGAAGTGCGCGGTGTGCGCCGCGTCGCCGAGCAGCACCACGTTGCCGTGGGACCAGCGCTCGTTGACGACGGTACGAAACCGCGTCCATGCCGAGCGGTTCCCGTGCAGCGGTCCGCCGCGCAGGGCGTCGCCGAAGATCTTGGCGCAGCGGGCCGCCGACTCCGTCTCGTCGCACAGGTCGAAGCCTGCCGCCCGCCACACCTCCTCGCGCATCTCGACGATGACCGTGGAGGCGCCGGCCCCGTGCCGGCGCCCCGGGGACCCCGGGGACCCCGGGGCGGCTCCCTGCCCGGGCGGCGGGCCCGCGTACGGGTAGGCGTGCAGTTGCATGACGCCGTACTCGGTCTCCGCGATCTCGAAGCGGAAGGCGTCGAAGGCGAAGTCGGCGGCCAGCCAGATGTACCGGCACCTCCCGCTGGTGAGCGTCGGCCGGAAGTGCCGGGCTCCGGCCCCGCGGGTCGTGCTGTGCACGCCGTCCGCCGCGACCACCAGGTCGTACGAGGCAGCGAGCGCCGCCGCGTCCGGTGCCTCGGTGCGGAACCGCAGCCGTACGCCCAGGCCGGCGCAGCGCTCGTGCAGGATCTCCAGGAGCCGGCGCCGCCCCAGGGCCGCGAAGCCGTGGCCGCCGGAGGTCAGCAGCCGCCCGCGGTGCACGACGTGCACGTCGTCCCAGCGCACGAACTCACGTGCCAGGGCGGCGTGGACCTCGGTGTCGGCCCGCTCGATGCCGCCGAGAGTGTCGTCGGAGAGCACCACTCCGAAGCCGAAGGTGTCGTCCGGGGCGCTGCGCTCCCACACGTCCACCGGGTGCCCCTGCCGGGCCAGCAGCGCGGCGGCGTACAGTCCTCCCGGCCCGCCGCCGACGACGGCGACCCGCAACGTGCTGCCGACCGGCATGGCGCTACCTGCCCTTCCACTCCGGCGGGCGCTTCGCGGTGAAGGCCGCGTGGAACTCCGCGTAGTCCTGGCCGTTCATCAGCAGGGCCTGGGTGGCCGCGTCGAGTTCCACGGACGCGGCGAGCGGCATGTCGAGTTCGGCGGTGAGCAGAGCTTTGGTCTGTGCGTGGGCCAGTGCGGGCCCGGCGGCCAGGCGCGCGGCGAGTTCGGCGGCCCGCGCGTGGGCCTTGCCCTCGTCGGTGAGCTCGCTGATCAGGCCGATCCGCTCGGCCTCGGCGGCCCGAACGGGTTCTCCGAGCATCAGGAGCCGGGTGGCGTGGCCCAGGCCGACGACGCGGGGCAGCAGGTAGGCGGCGCCCATGTCGCCCCCGGAGAGGCCGACGCGGGTGAACAGGAAGACGAAGCGGGCGGTGGGGTCGGCGATCCGGAAGTCGGCGGCGAGTGCGAGGACGGCGCCGGCCCCGGCCGCCACGCCGTGCACGGCGGCGATCACCGGGAAGGGGCACTCGCGGACGGCGCGCACCACGTGGCCGGTCATCCGGTTGAAGTCGAGGAGCTCGGCGGTGTCCATGGCGAGGGTGGCGCCGATGATCTCGTCCACGTCCCCGCCGGAGCAGAAGCCGCGGCCCTCACCGCCGAGCACGAGGGCGCGTACGGATCGCTCGCGGGACAGTTCTGCCAGCAGATCGCGCAGGTCGGCGTAGGCGCCGAAGGTGAGCGCGTTCAGCTTGTCGGGGCGGTCGAAGGTGACGGTGGCCACGCCGTCCTGCCGGGTCACCCGGAGGTGGCGCCACCGTTCGGTCGCTGCTGTGGAACCGGTGAAGGGGCTCACACGATCGACGGTATCACTGGATGGTGACTGCCGTCACAGAAACGCGACACAGCGGAGTGGGGTTCCGCTTCGCCCCCTGGCCTGAGGCCCGGGACGCCGGGGCGGGCGGCGCCGTCAGGGCTGGGCGAGAGTGGCGACGAGCACGGCCTTGATGGTGTGCAGCCGGTTCTCGGCCTCGTCGAAGACGACGGAGTGCGCCGACTCGAAGACCTCGTCCGTCACTTCGAGGGACTCCAGCCCGTGCCGCCGGTGGATCTCCCTGGCCACCTCGGTGCCGAGGTCGTGGAAGGCGGGCAGGCAGTGCATGAACTTCACGTCCGGGTTCCCGGTCGCGCGCAGCACGTCCATGGTGACCGCGTACGGGGACAGGGCCGCGATGCGCTCGTCCCAGACCTCCTTGGGCTCGCCCATGGAGACCCAGATGTCGGTCAGGACGAAGTCGGCCTGGTCCACGCCCCGCCCGATGTCCTCGGTCAGGGTGATCCGGGCGCCGCTCTTCTCGGCGAGCTCGCGCGCCGCCGCCACCACCGATGCGGCCGGCCAGTAGGCCTCGGGCGCGACGATCCGCACGTCCATGCCCAGCAGCGCGCCGGTCACGAGGTAGGAGTTGCCCATGTTGAAGCGGGCGTCACCGAGGTAGGCGAAGGAGATCCGCTCCAGCGGCTTGGTGCTGTGCTCGGTCATGGTGAGCACGTCGGCGAGCATCTGGGTGGGGTGCCAGTCGTCCGTGAGGCCGTTGAAGACGGGCACGCCCGCGTACCCGGCGAGCTCCTCGACGGTCTGCTGGCTGTCGCCCCGGTACTCGATCCCGTCGAACATCCGGCCGAGCACCCGGGCGGTGTCCCGGACGGACTCCTTGTGGCCCATCTGCGAACCGGAGGGGTCCAGGTACGTGGTGTGGGCGCCCTGGTCGGCGGCGGCGACCTCGAAGGCGCAGCGCGTGCGCGTCGAGGTCTTCTCGAAGATCAGGGCGATGCTCCGGCCCTGGAGCAGACGCTGCTCGGTGCCCGCCTTCTTGGCCGCCTTGAGTTCTGCGGCGAGCTCGACGAGGCCGCGGAACTCGGCGGCGGTGAAATCGAGCTCCTTGAGGAAACTGCGGCCGACGAGGTCGGTGGCCATGGCGTCGCTCCAGCGTCACGGTGACAGGGGATGTTGGAAGTATATACGATACTCCGTATTGATATACAGACCCCTGTGCCGGTCGGCCGCTACGCCCCGGGCAGCCCCTGGACGGCGTCCCGCTCCACCGGACAGCTCATGCACCGCGGGCCGCCCCGGCCCCGGCCCAGCTCGCTGCCCGGGATCTCGATGACCTCGATGCCCTCCTTGCGCAGGTGGGTGTTGGTCGTCACGTTCCGTTCGTAGGCGACCACCACCCCCGGCTCCACCGCGAGGACGTTGCAGCCGTCGTCCCATTGCTCCCGCTCGGCCGAGTGCACGTCCTGCGTGGCGGTCAGCACCCGTACCGCGTCCAGCCCCAGCGCCGTGGCGATGGCCCGGTGCATGTGCTCCGGCGGATGGTCGGTCACCTTCAGCTCCTGCACCGAGTCACCGGGCTCGATGGTGTAGGAGCGCAGCATGCCGAGCCCCGCGTACTGGGTGAACGTATCGCCGTCGACCATGGTCATCACGGTGTCCAGGTGCATGAAGGCCCGCCGCTTGGGCATGTCGAGCGCCACGATGCTCGTCGCCGACCCGGCGGCGAACAGCCCGCGCGCCAGCATCTCCACGGCCTGCGGGGTGGTGCGCTCGCTCATCCCGATCAGCACCGCGCCGTTGCCGATCACCAGCACGTCGCCGCCCTCGATGGTCGACGGGTAGTCCACCTGCCCCTGCGACCAGTAGTGGAAGGCCCCCGAGGAGGTGAAGAGGGGGTGGTGCTTGTAGATCGCCTCGAAGTGCACGGTCTCGCGCCGGCGGGCCGGCCAGCGCATCGCGTTGACGGAGACCCCGTCGTAGATCCACGCGGAGGTGTCCCGGGTGAAGAGGTGGTTGGGCAGCGGCCCCAGCAGGAAGCCGTCCAGCTCCAGGGCGTGGAAGCGGACCGAAACCGGCTCCGGGTGCCGCTCCAGGAACTCCCGCTTGGTCATCCCGCCGACCAGCGCCTCGGCCAGATCGGCGGAGGGCAGCCCCTCGAAGACGGCCCGCAGGTGGTCGGTGGCGAGCGGCCCGTACTCCTTCTCGTCGAACACCCGGTCCAGCACGAGGCGTCTGGCCTCCGGGATGTCGAGGGCCTCGCACAGCAGGTCCCCGAACAGGTGGACCTCCACGCCCCGGTCGCGCAGCACGTCCGCGAAGCCGTCGTGCTCCTGGCGGGCCCGGCGCACCCACAGCACGTCGTCGAAGAGGAGCGCGTCCTTGTTGCTGGGTGTGAGCCGCTTCAGCTCCAGGTCGGGCCGGTGGAGGATGACGCGGCGAAGCCGCCCGGTCTCGGAGTCGACATGGAATCCCATGCCGTACACGTTCGCAGACCGGGCGGCTTTTTGAGGTGGCGTCGGACGAGAGCGCTCAGCGCAGGCCGAGAAGCGCCGCCGGGGCGCCGGTCAACTCCGGGGTGGTCAGGCCCAGCTCGGGCGCGGTCACGTCCGGCAGCCCGAAGTTGCCGGCGTTCGGCATCGTCAGCGGAGAGCCGACGACCGCACCGGGGGTGCGGGCGCGCATCGTGGTGGCCGGCGCACCGAGGGAGCCCTCGCCGTCGGTCTCCTTCGGGCCGAGCAGGTTCGGAACCGGGGAGCTGACGAGCGTCTCGCCGAGCTCCGTGCCGATCGGGACCACCGGGAGCAGTGGGGTCGGAAGCATGTCCCCCGTGTGCTGGCGGGGAGCCTGCGGCGCTCCGACGACCGGGATCGGCACGCCGGTGGCCAGGCGCGGGGTGTCCACGCCCAGCGTGGTCTTCACGGCGTCCAGCGGGACACCGACCGGCACCGAGTCGGCCGCGGCCGGGGTGGCCGCGCCGGCCGCGGCCATACAGGTCATGAGTGCCGCAATGCTTCCGCGCGCGGTCATCTTCATAGGTGACGTTCCGTCCTTCCAGGGTCGCGGACATTCCGCTGCCCTGGATGAACGATCCCGCCGGTGGTTTTCCCGGAGTTCGCGGCGAAAGTTCCCCCATACGACCTAATTAGCGGCCGTACAGGGGTGCCGGCTTTACGCGCGGGCCCTCAGAGCCGGGGGTCGACCGGCTCCGACTCCAGCGCGAGCACCGCGAAGACGGCCTCGTGGACGCGCCACAGCGGCTCCTGCGCCGCCAGCCGGTCCAGCGCCTCCAGCCCCAGCGCGTACTCGCGCAGGGCCAGCGAGCGCTTGTGGCCGAGGAACCGCTGCCGCAGCCGGTCCAACTGCTGCGGCCGGGTGTACTCGGGGCCGTAGATGATCCGCAGGTACTCGCGACCGCGCACCTTGAGCCCGGGCTGGACCAGCCGTCCCTTGCCGTCCCGGGCGTAGGCCTGGAGCGGCTTGACGACCATGCCCTCGCCGCCGGCCGCGGTCAGCTCCAGCCACCAGTCGGTGCCGGCCCGTACCGAGTCCTCGTCGGCGGTGTCCACCAGGATGCGGCCGGTGCGGCGCAGCAGCCCGGTGCCGGCCGCCTCGTCGGCGGCGACGAGCCGGTCCAGCCAGAACAGCTGCTCGTCGTGCGGTACGGCGGCCAGTGACCGGTCGGCCGCCGCGAGCAGCTGGAACGGCGCGAACCGTACGCCCTCCAGCCCGTCGGTGGTCCAGCAGTAGCGGCGGTACGCCTCCGTGAAGGCGGCCGCGTCGGCGGCGCGTTCGCGCTGGCGCTCCAGCAGGGCGCCGGTGTCGATGCCCCGGGCGGTGGCCGCCTCCAGGGCGGCGACGGCGTCCGGGAAGACGGCGCGGGAGGCCGCGCCCACGGCGGCGTACTGGTTGCGCAGCAGGCCGGCGGACTTCAGGGACCAGGGCAGGAGCTCGCCGTCGAGCAGCAGCCAGTCGGTGTCGAGCTCCTGCCACAGGCCCGCGTCGGTGATCGCCGCCCGGAGCCGGGCGAGGACCTCCTCGGTGACTGCCAGATCCTTGAAGAACGGCCGCCCGGTGCGGGTGTAGACGGAGCCGGTGGGCCCGCTCGCGCCGGCATCGCAGCCGCCCCCGACGCCGAACCGCTCGCGGGCCGCCGCCGCGTCCCGGCAGACCAGGATCGTGGCGCGGGAGCCCATGTGCTTCTCCTCGCACACGACCTGGGCCACGCCGTCCTTGCGGTACTGCTCGAAGGCCTCGGCGGGGTGCTCCAGGTAGCCCTCCTCGCGGGAGGTCGCCGTCGGCGCCATGGTCGGCGGCAGGTACGGGACCAGCCGGGGGTCCACCGCGAAGCGGCTCATGACCTCCAGGGCGGCCGCCGCGTTCTCCTCGCGCACGTTCACGTTGCCCAGGTGCCGGGTCTCCACGACCCGGCGTCCCTGCACGTCGGCCAGGTCCAGCGGACGGCCGTCGTGCCCGCCGGGCGCCTCGGCGGCCAGGGGCTTGACCGGCTCGTACCAGACCTTCTCGGCCGGTACGTCGACCAGTTCGCGCTCCGGCCAGCGCAGGGCGGTCATCTTCCCGCCGAACACGGCGCCGGTGTCCAGGCAGATGGTGTTGTTGATCCAGGAGGTGTTCGGGACCGGGGTGTGGCCGTAGACCACGACCGCCTTGCCCCGGTAGTCCTCGGCCCACGGGTAGCGCACGGGCAGGCCGAACTCGTCCGTCTCGCCGGTGGTGTCCCCGTACAGGGCGTGCGAGCGGACCCGGCCGGAGGTGCGGCCGTGGTACTTCTCGGGCAGTCCGGCGTGGCAGACGACCAGCTTGCCGCCGTCGAGGACGTAGTGGCTGACGAGGCCGCGAATGAACTCCCGGACCTCCGCGACGAACTCCTCGGACTCGCCCTCCAACTGCTCGATCGTCTCGGCCAGACCATGGGTCCGCTGGACCTTGGCACCCTTCAGATAACGGCCGAGCTTGTTCTCGTGGTTCCCGGGCACGCACAACGCGTTGCCGGACTTCACCATGCCCATGACGCGGCGCAGCACGCCGGGGCTGTCGGGGCCACGGTCGACGAGGTCCCCGACGAAGACGGCGGTCCGGCCCTGCGGGTGGACGCCGTCCTCGTAGCCGAGCTCGGCGAGCAGGGTCTCCAGCTCGGAGGCGCAGCCGTGGATGTCCCCGATGATGTCGAAGGGGCCGCTGAGGTGGGTGAGGTCGTTGAAGCGCTTCTCCAGCACGACCTCGGCGTTCTCGACCTCCTCGACGGAGCGCAGGACGTGCACCTTGCGGAAGCCCTCGCGCTCCAGTCCGCGCAGGGACTTGCGCAGGTCCCGGCGGTGGCGCTGGATGACGGCCCGGGGCAGTCCGGCGCGTTCGGGGCGGCCCGCGTTGCGTTGCGCGCAGACGTCTTCGGGCAGGTCGAGGACGATGGCGATCGGCAGCACGTCGTGACGGCGCGCCAGCTCGACCAGCCGGCGGCGGGCGTCGGCCTGCACGCTGGTGGCGTCGACGACGGTGAGGCGGCCGGCGGCGAGGCGCTTGCCCGCGATGTAGTGCAGGACCTCGAATGCGTCCTTGCTGACGCTCTGGTCGTTCTCGTCGTCGCAGACCAGCCCCCGGCAGTAGTCGGAGGAGATGACCTCGGTGGGCTTGAAGTGCTTGCGGGCGAAGGTGGACTTGCCCGAGCCGGTGGCCCCGACGAGGACGACGAGGGAGAGGTCGGTGACGGGAAGGGCGCGCTTGCGGGGGGTCTCGCCCGCCGCGGTCGTAGCGGTGGTCGCGGTGTGCTCGGTGTGCTCGGTGTGCTCGGTGGTCATGCTGCCTCGCCCTCCTTCGGGGTGTCGGTGGTGGCGGCGCCGGCGCCGCGGGCCGCGGTCGCGGGGGTCGGGTCCGGCCGGGTGAAGACGGCCATCTGGGTCGGCGGGCCGACCTCGGGGTCGTCGTCCCCCACGGGGACGAACCCGACCTCGTACCCGTGCCGCCGCGCGACTTCCCCGGCCCAGGCCCGGAACTCCTCGCGGGTCCACTCGAAGCGGTGGTCGCCGTGGCGGACGTGCCCGGCGGGCAGGGTCTCCCAGCGGACGTTGTACTCGACGTTCGGGGTGGTGACGAGGACGGTACGGGGGCGGGCCGAGCCGAACACGGCGTACTCCAGCGCGGGCAGCCGCTCCGGGTCCAGGTGCTCGATGACCTCGCTGAGCACGGCCGCGTCGTAGCCGGCCAGCCGCCGGTCGGTGTACGCGAGCGAGCCCTGGAGCAGGCGGACGCGCTCGCTCTGCCGCTCTCCCATCCGCTCCAGGCGCAACCTCTTGGCCGCGACGGCCAGGGCCCGCATGGACACGTCCATACCGACGATCTCGGTGAAGGACACGTCCCCCAGCAGGGCCTGCACCAGCTGGCCCTGGCCGCAGCCCAGGTCGAGGACGCGGGCGGCGCCCGCCGCGCGCAGCGCGGTCAGGATCGCCTCGCGGCGCAGGACCGCGAGCGGGGTGGGCCGCTCCGGGGTGTCGCTGCCCTCGTCGACGGCGTTGTCGAGGTCCTCGACCTCGCCGCCGTCGGCCTCGGCGAGCCGGACCAGCTCCAGGCGCTCCAGGGCGTCCTGGGTGAGCCGCTTGTGGCGGGCGAGGTAGCGGGAGCTGATCAGGGCGTGCTCGGGGTGGGCGGCGAGCCAGCCGTCTCCGGCCCGGAGCAGCTTGTCGACCTCGTCGGGGGCGATCCAGTAGTGCTTCGCGTCGTCCAGTACGGGCAGCAGGACGTAGAGCTGGCGCAGGGCGTCGGCGAGCCTCAACTCGCCCTCCAGTACGAGCCGTACGTACCGGGAGTCGCCCCACTCGGGGAACTGCTCGTCGAGCACGACCGGGCGGGTCTCCACCCGGTCCCAGCCGAGCGGGTCGAAGAGGCGGTGCACCAGGTCCGCACCGCCGCGCGCGGGCAGTACCGGGATCTCGATCCGCAGGCCCAGCGTCCGCTCCGGCAGCTCGGGGCGGGCCGTGCACTGCCCCTTGAGCGCGTTGCGGAACACACCGCTGAGGGCGACGGCGAGCAGTGAGGAGGCGGCGTACGGGCGGTCGTTGACGTACTGGGCCAGTGCGGAGTCGGGCGCCCCGCCCCGGCCCTTGCCCCGACCGCGTCGCACGAGCGCGACGGGGTCCACCTCCAGCAGCAGGGCCGCCGTGCACCGCTGATCGGTGGCCTCGGGGTAGAAGACCTGGGCGGTGCCGTGGGAGGTGGAGAACGACTGCGCCTTGCCGGGATGCTTGTGCAGCAGGTAGCCCAGGTCGGTCGCGGGTCGTTCGGGGGAGCCGGTGGTGGAGATCGTCAGGAACACACGAACGATTGTGGCTGGTCACCCGGGTGGTACGCGCCCTATTTTCCGGTGGGCCCCGTTCCGCGGACCCGGTGTCCGGGCAGTTCCCCGGCCAGTTCGGCGATGCGGGCGGGACCGATCCGGCAGCAGCCGCCGACGAGGCGGGCACCGGCGCGGTGCCAGGCGGCGGTGGGCCAGGGCCGCGGGTGCGCCGGCGGGTGCCAGGCGCGGGTGACGGCGTCCCAGACGGAGCCGTCGTTGGGGTAGGCCACGAGCGGCTTGCCGGTGACCGCCGCCGCGGCTTCGAGGGCGGGCAGGACCTCCGCCGGATCGCAGCAGTTGACACCGGTCGCGATGACCTGCGGGGAAGCGGCGGCGAGCGCGAAGGCCTCGGCCAGGGAGGCCCCGGACCGGGTGCGGCCGCCCTCGACGGTGTAGCTGAGCCAGGCCGGAGCGCCCGTCTCCGCGAGGACGTCCAGCAGGGCCTCGGCCTCGTCCGGGTCGGGGACGGTCTCCAGGGCCAGGACATCGGGACCGGCCTCCAGGAGGGCCTCGATCCGGGGGCGGTGGAAGGCGGCCAGCTGCCGCACGCTCAGACCGTACCGGCCCCGGTACTCGGAGCCGTCCGCGAGCACCGCGCCGTACGGACCCACGGAGGCGGCCACCCACACCCGGTGTCCGGCGGCCTCGGCCGCGCGGGCCGCGAGGGCGACGCTGCGGTGCAGCAGGGCGGTGGTCGCCGCCGGGTCGCGGTCGCCGCCGGCGGGCGTCCCGTAGCCGATCTGGTAGCCGGAGGCGATCAGCACCTCGGCGCCGGCCCGCGCGTACGCGGTGTGGGCCGCCTCCACCTGGTCCGGGCGGTCGGCGAGCACCCGGCCCGTCCAGAGGGCGCCGGGCAGGTCGCAGCCCTGGGCGGCGAGCTGGTTGCTCAGCCCGCCGTCCAGCAGCACGGCCGTGCGGGCCAGGGCCTCGGCGAGCGGGCCGGACGCGCGTGGCATCGGAGCTTCCCCCTCCGTCAGCCGAGCTGGGACAGCACCTGGGCGGAGATCAGCTCCAGGTGGTCCAGGTCGTCGAGGTCGAGCAGCTGGAGGTAGACGCGGGAGGAGCCGACGGCGCCGTAGGCCCCGATCTTCTCCACGACCTCGGCCGGGGAGCCCGCCAGCCCGTTGGCCTTGAGCTCGTCCACCCCCCGGCCGATGGCGGCGGCCCGGCGGGCGACCTCCGCGTCGTCCTTGCCCACGCACACCACGAGGGCGTTGGAGTAGACGAGGTCGTCGGCCTTGCGGCCGGCCTCCTCGGCGGCCCGGCGGACCCGCCCGAACTGCCGCTCGCTGTCGGCGACCGACGCGAACGGCATGTTGAACTCGTCCGCGTACCGCGCGGCGAGCCTCGGGGTGCGCTTCGCGCCGTGGCCGCCGATGAGGACCGGCACCTTCGCCTGGGCGGGCTTGGGCAGGGCGGGCGAGTTCTCCACCCGGTAGTGGCTGCCCGCGTAGTCGAAGGCGGCGCCGGCCTCAGTGGCCCACAGCCCGGTGACGATCGCCAGCTGCTCCTCCAGCCGGGCCATCCGCTCCGCCGGGAAGGGGATTCCGTACGCCTTGTGCTCCTCCTCGAACCAGCCCGCCCCCAGGCCCAGTTCGACACGGCCGCCGGACATCTGGTCCACCTGGGCAACCTGGATGGCGAGCACGCCTGGCAGTCGGAAGGTGCCGGCCGTCATCAGCGTGCCGAGCCGGATCCGGCTGGTCTCGCGGGCCAGGCCCGCGAGGGTGATCCAGGCGTCGGTGGGTCCGGGCAGGCCGTCGGCGGAACCCATCCGCAGGTAGTGGTCGGAGCGGAAGAAGGCGTCGAACCCGAGGTCCTCGGTAGCTCGGGCGACGGTCAGGAGGGTGTCGTAGCTCGCACCCTGCTGGGGCTCGGTGAAAACGCGGAGATCCATGTCCCCATCCTGCCCCTCCCGCCCCGGCCGGCTGAATCCGCGTCAACCGGACGGTCCACCCCCCGACAGACCGCGCAGGCGGGTCGGGCGAGGGCGCGGCCGTACTCGTCGTCGGCCGCACGCCCGCCGACCTCGCCGACACACGGCCGTTCCGACCGCGCGCCTCCCGCCACTCCGGCGGGACCCCGAACCCCCACCGCCGCGCCGGGGCGGGGCGTCGGGGCGATCGGGCCGGACCGGACCCGCCGGGCACGGCCCTCTACGGCGGCCGCACCGGCGCGCCGTACCTGGATTCCGGCCACAGCACTAGACGACCCCTGAGGCCGAGCCCCGTTCGCGGACCGTCATACGGCGCAGGATGGCCCGTACCCGGTCGCTCGACTCGTCGGCCGCGTCGATGGACTCTATGCACTGCCAGTACAGCGACTCCTCGTCCGTCCCGCAGGCCACCCCGACCAGGGCTATCCCCACTTCGCCGAGCAGCGCCTGCAGTCCGAGCAGCGCCTGGCGGACGTCGGTCACCCGGGTCAACTGCGCGGCCCGCGGCGGATGGTCCGGCGCGCTGCCCTCTCCCCGCAGGGCCGCCCGGTCGAGCACCCCGCAGCCTCTGCCTCCCGCTTCTCCCAGCCCTCTGGCCTCCGCTCTCATTTCCGGCGGTCCGGTGACCGCCAGAAAGCCTCCTATGCCCTGAGCGAGCGCCTGAGCCTGCCAGGCCTCGCCCACGATGTCCCACGCAGCCCCGCTCTGTGCCAGCGCGTGCCGGCCGGCCGCGATGAGCCGTACCGCATCCATATGCCGTCCCCCGTCCGCACGACATCCCACCGTTCCATCACTACCCAGAGTGAGGGCAACGCGTCAGTAAAGCCAGGGGTATTCGGAAATTGTGGACACAAACGTGATTGTGGACGGGGCCATCACTCCGAAGAGTGACCATCCGGGGTCCGGGGGCCCGTCACGGGGAAGCGGAGCTCGTTCCGCTCGATCTTCGCGGCGAGCGCATCCAGCACATCCACCCCGAGAACCTCGCAGAACTGCAGCAGATACGCCAGCACGTCGGCCACCTCATCGGTCACGCGGTGCGCGGTCTCCGGATCGTCCATCACGGCCGCCGACTGCTCGGGCGTCAGCCACTGGAAGATCTCGACGAGTTCGGCCGCTTCCACGCTCAGCGCGATCGCCAGGTTCTTGGGCGTGTGGTACGGCTCCCAGCCCCGGGCGGCCGCGAAGTCCGCGAGCCGGCGCCGCAGTCGGTCCAGCCGCTCGTCGCGGTCGCCGTCCGTCGTGTTGTTCATGGCCCCAGGTCTACCACCGTGATACCCGGGAGGTCGCGGGCGGCAGCAGCGGTCTCCTCCCCCACCGCCGCGGCCAGCCGGACGTGGCCCCGGCCGCAGGACAACAGGGCCAGCCGCAGCAGTTCCATTCCCTGCGCCCGGTCCAGACCCCGGTCGAACCCGTCGGCCAGCACCGTCAGGGCCTGCCGCGCGGACAGCAGCTCGGCGGCCGGGTCCACCGCGAGCACCCCCGGCCCGGTCAGCAGCACCAGGGCCAGTGCGAGGAAGCGCAACTCGCCCGCGCCGAGCCGGCCGAGCTCCGTCGCGGGCCGGTCGGCGCCCCGGTCCAGCAGCGCCGTGACGGGGCCGCCCTCGCAGGCCCGTACGTCCAGACCGGCCACGTGTCCGGCGCACCCGGTACGGGCCGCCTCGGCCAACAGCGCGTGGCGGGTACCGCACTCGTGGCGGGTCCGGCGCAGTACGTCGGCCAGGTTGGCGCAGTCGCCCAGCAGCCGGCCATCGCCGGGCGGGACGGCCGTGCGCATCCGTTCGGGACGCGGGTCGCAGGGGTACACCGCGCGCAGGGCCACGACGACCTGCTCGCCGGCGGCCAGTACCTGGCGCTGGCCGGCCGTCGCGCCGGCCACGCGCAGCGGGAGCAGGGCCGTGCCGAGCCGGTCGTCGGGCAGGGGCGCCCGGGTGACGCCGATGGATCCGCCGGTCAGCCAGGCGGCCTGCACGGAGCGCCGGCCGGGATCGCGCAGCGCGGTGCTGAGCAGGATCTGCCCGTCCCGCGACAGGCGTTCGCCGACGATGCGCAGGGTCGGCTCGGCCTGGACGGCGAGGTCGAGCCGGACCGGACCGGCGGGGCCGTCGACGGTGCAGCCGATACGGAATCCGCGGCGCCGCTCGGCGTCGGGGACCGCCCGGTCGGGGATGCGGGCGGCCGCGTCGGGGAAGGCCTCCTCCAGGGTGGCGCCGGACGCGAGCCGGGCCAGGGCCCCGTAGGCGTCCAGGGCCTGGGACTTGCCGCTGCCGCTGGGCCCGGCGAAGAGGGTGACGGGCCCGAGCGCGAAGGCGGCCGCCCGGTGCGGTCCGAAGGCGGACAGCCGTAACCCCGTGACGGCGGGCCGCTGGTGCCCGCGCTCCGGCTCCGCCGCGGCGGGCCCGCCGGCCTGCGCCGGGACCACGCCCGAGGCCCGCACCGGTGGGCCGCCCGCGCCCCGGGGCGGGGGGACCTCCCCGGACCGTACGGGACCGGGCACGGCCTGCGGGTCCGCGGTCGTACCGGCCCGGCCCCGCGCGGGCGCGGGGGTCGCCCGGGGCTCCGGCACCGCCTCGGCCGGAGCGGGCGCGCAGGGGCCGCCCGGCGCGACCCGGGCCCGGGCGGGCACACGGGAGTCGCCGGGCGCGGGTGCCGGCGGGGCGGGGTTCAGGGCGGGGGCGGGGGTCGGTGCGTCGAGGGTGGCGTCCATGCGCCGGACGGTACGGGCCGCCCGGCCCCCCGAGGGCCCGGTGAACCGTTCCGTCGCCGCGACCTTCCTACGATCGGGGGACGGCCGCGGCCGCGATGCCCTCGACTTCGGTCCCGACCGGCGCCAGCAGGAAGACGTTCCGGTCGACCCGGTGCATTCCACTGCCCAGCCCGAAGACCACGCCGCTGCTGAAGTCCAGGATGCGCTTGGCCACTTCGCTGTCGGCGCCGGTGAGGTCGAGCAGCACCGGAATCTGCGCGATCAGGTACTCGGCCACCTCCCGCGCGTCCGCGAAGATCTGGACGCGGAGCACGACGAAGCGCCGCTGTTCCGCCGCCGACGCCCCGGGCGACTTGGGGATCGTGCGGTGGTCCACCCGGGAGGGCCATTCGTTGCGACTGCGCAGCGGCACCACCTGCGCGAGCCCCTCCCACTGTTCGTCGGTGACGTCGTACCTGCTCACCGGGCCGCCTCGGCCGCGCGCTTCATGTGCATCCCCCCATCCTCTCGCGTTTCACCCGTTCAGCCCAACAACGACACGGACCGCGCGGGCTACTCCGGCGAGTCGGGATAGGTTAGGTTAGGCAAGCCTAACCAAAGGACGATGGGAGATCCGCATGCGCACGCCCGGTGCACCCGCCACTCCGACCGACCGGCCGACCGCCGCCGAGCGGGTCCGGTCGATCCTGGCCGCCGCCCATTCCATGACCGTGGTCACCGACGGCCTGCGCACCGAGGTCCGCCACCTCGACGGCACCGACGTCCTGGGCCGCCTGCACCTGCACCCCGCCGAACCCGCCGCCGGCATGCCCTTCACCGTCCGGCGCGACGGCGGGCCCGTGATCCGGCTGGAGTTCACCGATATCGCCGCCACCCCCGTCCGCGACCGGGTGCGCGCCCGCGTGGCCGTCCTGGGACGCCTGCTCACCCCGTACGCGGACGCCGGCTCCGACGTCACGGCCGGCCCGGCCGACCCCTCCGGGGCCGGCCGCAGCACCTGCGTGGAATTCGCGGAGGCCGTACTGGAGACCGGCGACGGCTCCGTCTCCATCGGCCTCGAAGAGCTGGACGCCGCCCGCCCCGACCCCCTCGCGGAGTACGAGGCGGGCATGCTCACCCACCTCCTCGACGACCACAGCGACCTCGTCACCCTGCTGCTGCGCCTGGTCGAGCCGCCGCCCGCCGCGGCCGTCGTCCGCGCGCTGCCCCTCGCCCTGGACCGGTACGGCATCACCCTGCGGCTGGAGGAGCGGCGCGGGCACCACGACGTACGGCTGCCCTTCCCCTCCCCGCTGGACGACGTCGAGCAGTCGGGCGCGCAGATCCAGGCGCTCTTCAGCGCGGCCCGCCGGCGCTCGCACCGCAACACCCTGCCCGCCTGAATCCGGCGCCCGGTCGCTCCCCGGCGCCCGGTCGCTCCCGGGCGATCGGGAATAGCCGACCCCCGCGCCCGGTTCGGGTGATCATGAAGGCCATCACGTACAGCGCATACGGAACTGCCCCGGACCTCAAGCTCGTTGACGTCCCGGAGCCCAAGGTCGGGCCGGGCGAGGTGCTCGTCCGCGTCAAGGCCGCCGGGGTCAATCCGGTGGACTGGAAGCTGGCAGCCGGACACCTCGATCCGATCCTGGAAGTGCGCCACCCGGTCATACCCGGCTGGGACGTCGCCGGTGTCGTCGAAGCCGTCGGCCAGGACACCTTCGACTACGCCGTGGGCGACGAGGTCTACGGATACGTCCGCAAGGAGTGGGTCGAGCTCGGCACCTACGCCGAGCTGGTCTCCGCCCCCGTACGCACCCTCGCCCGCAAGCCCCGCGAGCTGAGCTTCGAGCAGGCCGCGGGTCTGCCGCTGGCCGGGCTCACGGCCTACCAGTCCCTCACCCGCGCGGGCCTGCGGGCCGGTGAGACCGTCGTCATCCACTCCGCGGCCGGCGGCACCGGCTCCTTCGGCGTACAGATCGCCGTCGCCCTGGGCCTGCGCGTCATCGGCACCGCGGGCGCGCACAACCACGACTACCTGCGTTCGCTCGGCGCCGAACCCGTCCTCTACGGGGAGGGCATGGCCGACCGGATCCGCGCCCTGGCGCCCGAAGGGGTCGACGCGGGCCTGGACTTCTACGGGGACGGCGTCATCGCGACCCTCCAAGCCCTGGTCAAGCAGCGCGACCGGGTCGTGTCCATCGCCGACTACGAGGCCGCCGCCCGGGGCGCGCACCAGCTCTGGGTCCGCCCCGACACCGCCGATCTCACCTTCCTGGCCGAACTCGCGGACTCGGGCCGGCTCACCGTGAACGTGGAGCACGTCCTGCCGCTCGCGCAGGCCGCGAAGGCCTGGGAGCTCAGTGCCGCGGGCCGCACCCGCGGCAAGATCGTCCTGACCGTCTGAGACCCGCCCGCCACGGGCGCGGGGGGGGGGGGCCCCCGGGGGGGGGCCCCCCCCCCCCCGCGCGGGGGGGGGGGCGCCCCCCGGGCCGCGGGGGGCGCCGCCGCCGCGGGCCCC